>CALRLS020000061.1:0-16056 GCA_943368815.1 Cyanobium sp. NIES-981 | reverse complement strand
ATGTACTTCCCTTTAAGACAGTACCATTCTTTAAGGTCACTTCCGTAGAATAGTATTTTACTTTTTTATTCAATGTCTGGCAAGCCATTGAGAAGCTGAGAAGCAGAACAAACGAAAAGAAACGTCTGGTAAATCGATTAAGAGAATTGGTCATTTATTGTTATATTTTCTTTGGTTGATATCAGACAATGCTAATATCTGCGAATATAATAAATTTTGAAAATTAAAACCATAAGACTGGCTTTTGAAGAAAAGTATTGCAAGGCCAGGTCAGTCATTTATCAAACAATAAATCGGTTTTTTGATTGCCTGATAATTGACTGAATGTATGAGATTTTCTATCTTTGGGCATATCCAAAAATGCAGTAACCTTAATGACGACGAACCAGCAGATTGATAAGATACTTGCTTCTTTATATAAATATCAGGTAAAACAACAATTGGAATGGACCCAATTGCCCAATTATGATGCGCTTTGTCAGGAATTATTTGGTGATATACCCAATTTATCAGAAAGGCATTATCAGAACCTGCTTTATATGCTTACCAGTAAAAGGTTGATAAATACGCATACAGATGCGGGTGAACAGGCTTATCATAGTCCTATAAGTTTAAGACCGGAAGTAATTGTTTGGTATGAACAATTTCACTCGTACCTCGATTATTTAGATTATCTCGAAGAGAAAAACCAGCCAAAGGCTTTTAGAGAAGATTATGATGAAGAGATAGATCAGGAAAAAACAGAACGAAAATCAATATGGACTAACATGCCAGTCTGGCTAAAGATTGTTTTATTAATTGCAGTAATAACCGGAGTGGCAATAGTGGCAATGGGTATTAATGAAAATCTTTGAGCTGAGCTTCAGATCATTCATTTAAAAAAGTCCCATAAATCTTTTAACCAATAAGGATTATTAAATGAAAGTATAGATATCACTATTGCCATACTGAAACAAGCTATGATTCCAATCAGCACAATAGCTTTTATTTTGAATGGGTTATAATGGGCTAATATAAAGCGACTGGGAGTTTTTACTGAATAGATTACCTCAACCTTTGACCCTTTCTCAATATAATGCCTGATGCCAAAGCCATATAAAGTTCGCTGATGAATTTCTTGTCCAAGAATAGTTTTGAATCTGATAATAGGGAAGAAGGATTTTTTGCCTTTGCTATTAGAATATTCCTCATAATCAGTAATTTCTCCCTGAGTTTTCAAACCATTTTTTCTTAATCTGGTATAAATCCAATAAGCCCTTCCTATAAGGGCAAGAAGAATAATTGCCAGAAATGTGGAAGGTATAATGATAAATCCTATATCCATGGTCACAAAGTTTGTTTGGATAAAAGCAAAAGTAAGAATTTTCTATAAGATAAAAACAATTAGTGAACTGGTTTTATTAATCGCACAATCCATCAGAATATTTCCCCGAGATTGAAATATATATTTCTGGAGCCGTCTGCACCCATCCCATAATCAATGCCCAGATTAGCCCTCGAAAATTTATTAATTCTTATTCTTAAGCCGGTACCGATGGCAGGAATAATTTTCCCGAATCGGTTATTACTTATGTCACTTACCGTTTGCAGGTTAGAGAATACTACGCCACCCAGAAGTTGAGTTCTTGTCAGGGCAAATCTATATTCTGCTTCAAAATACATCAGATTTTTACCCCTGAAACGTCCCTGAATAAAGCCTCTGCCTGTGTTTACGTTTGTGTCCCAGGCTGTACTAGGCATATCTAAATAGGGAACAGTACCATTTGTAAAGAAATTATACGACCAGAATGCCAGTATTTGATTAGTATTGCCGCTGAGATTAAAGTATTTGCGGGCATCAATCAGCAAAGATTGATAATTAGTATTACTACCCAGGCTTTTAAGGCTTTGTCTGAATACTATATTGGCATAAGCACCATGAGTAGCGTTCAGAGAATTGGTTCGGCTATCAAATAGCAAAGAAAGTGTTGGCCCCGAAGATACAGACTTGCCCGAAACCCCGAGCGTATAGTCTGATATTTTTTCAATTCTGGCACCATCAATCATGCTCTGTATTTTCCAATGATAATCATATTGATAGCCTATACCTAAATATAGATTTTTGCCTATGCTTCGCATCAGCGTCTGGTATAGTCTCAGATACTTGAAATCCATATCAATGGCGTAGTCTAAAGAAGTATTCATACCCAGGCCATAGGTAGCCTGCGGATAATTCATCAAACGCCAGTCGGTAGAGAAAAAGTATTTATTGTTTTTGGAGAAATAACTGGTATTATACTGGAGAATTGATTGCTTATTTTGTGTATAAACGGCCATTAAGTTAAAAATAGAGATATTAGCATTGGTATTGCGCATAGCTACATTCACAACGGCCTGGACTAAAAACTTGCTTTGTGGTGCATAGCCCGGAGCAGGTAAAAAAGCAACTACTTTACCTCCTTCCTTTAAAGAAGTGGAATCAGTATTTCTGGGTTTCTTTGCCTTAAATATCTTTCTGAATACATCTGATACGTCTCTTTGCTGAGAATAGGGTATTTGAGCCTGAAGAAGGGTAGGTATGAAAAATAGTATAAAAATAATGCTTGCTCTTATTGTCATCAGAAGCCGGGTGTTTATACAAATGATTTAGAGCAATGTCTATTAAAAATGATTAGTCTAATAAAGTCTGCTTTAATCAATGAAATAAAGCAAAAAAGGTGACAAAATGCCACCCTTCTTTAAAAGATTTTTGTAAAACTGAAAAATCAAAGGCGTGGTGATGAGCCGCCATAATGAAGAAAGTATCCTACAAACTCATATACACTATTCCGGTTCATTCATTACAACAACCCACCACCTTATCCTGACAAATTATTCTTCACAAATTATCGTTACTTTTTATTATTATTTCTCCCTCCTTTTTCAGTTTTAAATTTTACATTTTTCGGTTTTTCTGTTTAGAACCGCACCTTCCATCAATTAGCATTAGTCTTCACATATTCTGACAATACTTTTTCTATTTTATGAATCGGCATTGAATCAGTCAGTTTTACTTTGTTTAGCGCTTCAATAAACGGAGCCTAAATACTTCGTTTGCCGTTTTGATGCATCAAAGTAAAGGCAGTGGTTTAAAAGAGATTTAAAATTTATATTAAAGGTGGATTAAAAAAACAATTCGCAGGAAATTGAAGGGAGTTCAAAGGCATTTATTAGGAAATGCCCGATTTCTCTTTCAGAAAATTATCTGTTCTATTATTATTGAAGCTGTGTACATCTATAACCTAAAATTGCATAAAAAACTGATGATGCTTAAAAAGATAATTAAAAGAATAGGCTGGGGATTATTGATTATATTTATACTGCTAAATATAATCGCCTTTTTTCACGCCTATAAATTCACTCATTTTGGTGATAATACCCTTGTTCGCACAAGAGACCCTAAAGAGCTTACATTCATTCGCAGGATAAAGTCCTTAGCTTTTGGTATCAACAACCCCAGACCTACCAACGGACAATTTCCTACGAAACCTTTTGAAACCATCAGATTGAAGAGCAATAAAACTATTGAATGCTGGTTGATGAAAACTGAAAACGCAAAAGGAACAGTAGTTTTATTTCATGGATTTGCAGGTGAAAAATCATCATTGATGGAGAAATCGGACATTTTTCAGGAATTGGGGTATAATACTTTGCTGGTTGACTTTATGGGCTCAGGCGGCTCTGAGGGAAATCAGACAACCATAGGCTTCTTTGAAGCCGCAGAAGTGAAAACCTGTTTTGATTATCTGAAAAGCAGCGGCGAAAATAAAATTTATCTCTGGGGTACTTCAATGGGAGCCGTTGCGATTATGAAGGCCATTAGGGATTATAATATTCAGCCGACAGGCATTATGATAGAATGCCCCTTTGGCTCAATGTACGAAACCGTTTGTGCCAGATTCAGACTGATGAATGCACCAACTTTCCCGATGGCCGGATTATTGGTTTTCTGGGGTGGGCTGCAGAACAATTTCTGGGCATTCGGGCATAACCCGACGGAATACGCTAAAAATATTACCTGCCCCACACTATTGCTCTATGGTGAATTGGATAACAAAGTAAGCAGGGCCGAAATCGATGAGATATTTGCCAATATAAAGGCCGAAAAGGTATTAAAGACTTATCCGTTGGCCGGGCATGAGAACTATCTGGGTAAATATGAGCGGGAGTGGAAAACGGATATAACCAATTTTTTATCAACTCCGTAAACTTTAATTAGATTAAGGGAGTTTTTAGAGTATTTCAAATTAATAGGCCTTTTGCAATAAGATTAATCACCATGAATAAAAGTATTCTTGTCTTCACATTTATATATGTCTGTTTAGCTAGTGCCTTTGCCCAACCTGTGGCACAGAAAATTACTATACCTCCAATCCCGGCTTCGCTTGAATTTGCCGGGGAGAAAGTGCCTTTAGACAATCCCATTGTATACGAGCAATTGGAGCAGGAGTTAATCAAAAATGTATATAAGCATTCATCAACCTTGCTTATTCTTAATCGTGTGGCTCGTTATAAGGAGAAAATGATGGGTATTCTGACCAGGAACAAGATACCTGAAGACTTCTTTTATCTGTCGGTGATTGAAAGTGAATTATGGCCATATGCCAACTCGGGTAAGGCGGCAGGTTTCTGGCAGTTCAGAGATACAACGGCTAAAGAGTATAAGCTTGAAATAACAAAATTTGTTGACCAGCGCCGTGACCTTGAATTATCAACACAGGCAGCCTGTAATTTCCTGAATAGTATGAATAAGACCTTTAAGAACTGGACTTTGACGGCCGCTGCTTATAATTCAGGCCGTACGGCTATAATGAATACTTTAAAAGCACAGGCGGTGCAGTCTTACTATGACCTGCATCTGACTTTAGAAACCAACGATTATGTATTCAGAATATTGGCATTGAAACTGATTTGTGAGAACCCAGGTAATTATGGATTTGTTGTAACTAAAACTGACTCAATAGAGCCAACTGAAGAGGTGGAAGTAAAAGAAGATGTAAACCTGATAGAATTAGCTAAGAAACATAACATTACCTACAAAACGCTCAAATACTATAATCCTTGGTTGGTATATAATCCAGGTTCAGTGAAGTCAGATAAATATTATGAGGAAAATAAACTGATGAATGTGATGTTTGAAGTGAAAGCCGGGAAAAGCTATAGATTCTTGATTCCGAAGAAAAATTAATTGTTGAAAATCACTAAAGTGATGAAAGCCATACTTTAGCATTTTCTTATGTACAAATAAAAATATGATACTTGCAGCAACACAAACCAATCCTCATCAAAAAAATACAGACCAGAATATAGCGCAACATTTGTTGATGATAGATGAAGCCGCGCTTCATAAAGTTCAATTGATTGTATTCCCTGAAATGTCATTGACCGGCTATGAACGGGAAAAAGCAAATGAACTGGCTTTTGTAATGAATGATTTAAGGCTGGATGTTTTCAGAGAAAAAGCTCAAATGTACCAAATGATGATTGTAGTGGGGGCGCCTGTACGATTACAAAAGGAACTGTATATCGGTACTTTTATTTTTCAGACTGATGGTTCTATTCACGTCTATACTAAGCAATTTCTGCATGATGGTGAGGAACAATTCTTTTCACCGGGTATCAATTCAACACTTCCGATAAAAATAGAGAATGAAAACATAGCAATAGCTATTTGTGCTGACATAACTAATCCAATACATGCCGAAAATGCGTATAAAAGTAAAACAGACCTGTATTTGGCCAGCCTTTTTTATACGCCAAATGGAATTGCAGAAGCTTATGAACAATTGAGCGAGTATGCCCGTAAATATAAAATGAATGTTCTGATGGCTAATTTCTGCGGTGAATCTTATGGATTGAAAGCGGCAGGTCAGAGTGCTTTCTGGGATAATGAAGGTGAGCTGAAAGGAAAATTAACAGTTGATAATGGAGAGGGGCTATTAATCATCAATTCGAACCATGAGGTTGAATTTCTGCCTTTTGGTGGTATTAAAAATGAGATTTTGTACAATTAACCCTACGCGAATGAAAGATATGATTATAAGAACAGCCAGAGCAGAGGAAATTGATATACTTTTAGGCTTCGAGCAAGGTATTGTTGCTACCGAACGACCTTTTGATAGCACCTTAAAAGAAGGTGAAATCCATTATTATGACCTATTGTACTTAATTGAAGCACCTACGGCAGAGGTAGTAGTAGCCGAAATTGATGGGCAGGTCGTGGGGTCCGGTTATGCCTTAATAAAAGAAGCAAAGCCCTATCTGAAACATAGCCATTATGCGTATCTGGGTTTTATGTATGTGAAACCCGAATACAGAGGTAGGGGAGTTAATAAGGCAATTTTAGTAGCGCTGCAAGATTGGGCTATCAGTCAGAACATCAGAGAGATTCGTCTGGAAGTCTATGAAGAAAATATAGTTGCAAAAAATGCCTATGAGAAGGCTGGATTCAAGGGCAATTTATTAGAAATGCGCCTGGAGTTGCCAGGTGATTAAGAGCAATGATACTTGTAAATAGTAATGAAATGGAACAAGAATTTGGCGCAATAGATAAACAAACAGCCTCGCATTATACCTGGGGAGATAATTGTGATAGCTGGGTATTGGTAGATAGTGCAGGCTTATCAGTCAAGCAGGAATCTATGCCGGGTGGCACGAGAGAAAGGCTGCATTTTCATACCCATGCACAGCAGTTTTTCTTCATTCTGAAAGGTACAGCTACATTTTATCATGAAAATGAAAAGTTACAGGTACCTGAGCAAAAAGGTTTATTGATAAAACCCGGCATCAGGCACTATATTGCCAATGAATCAGATGAGGTGCTGGAGTTTTTAGTGATTTCGCAACCCACCACTAATCAGGACAGAACGACAGTTGACTAGCTACTTACAAGATGATAACGCAATGGATGATTAAGATGGGAGGAAATAATTCATGCAGAAGGGCTATAAAAAGGTAAAGACGCAATTTTGCGTCTTTACGAAAACAAACTTTTAAAACAAAACTACGAGAATTATTAATTGTAAAGGTTTAATTCATTTGAAGGTATCAGATACTAAGTAAATCAACACTATTTTAACAGTATTGTACGGAATGGTATAAAATTAGGTTAATAAGAGGGCACTTCGCAACACTCTTTTGTAAAAATAAAAAGATAAAGCGGTTTAGTAAATTTTCTAAGAGTTTTTCTTTGAAAAAATTATTGAAGGGCTCTATTGCTGGGAAAAGTGTAGGATTTTGTCAGTAAAATCTCGGGAAGATGAAAGATTTGAGTAACTGACTAAGCTCATTCACGGGTATTTTTATAATTAAGCTCTTTTAGTTTTTGTAGGAATATTTCTTTCTCTACGCCTTGCGTTTTTTTCTTTAATATTTTGCATAATCATCCTAAATTCTGAAAGCTCTTTTTCTGTCCAGGGCTCAGATTTTGTTGATAAGTCTACATTTTTCGGTTCTTTAATTAGTCCCATAGTATTAACTTTTGAAATATTGTGATATTAACCTTAATGCAGCACTTGTTTCAATAAACATGCGTAATCCTCGAAAATGAGTTGCATGAAGTGTTTCTATATAGTGTTTTATTAGACTCGATTTAGCATCAAAAGCAAGAAATCCTTCATATCCTTTATTCATTGAAACTTTGCAAGCAAAAGCTATAAGGTTACCCGGAACTCCTAAATATATTTTGTTTTTACCCTTATTAAATTTTGAACTTTCAATTAAATGCATGAAAATATGATCTTTTTTATCTTCGATGCTTAACAATCCATGTATTATTTGAGGGTTTTTAACAGTGGTAAGTTTGAATATTTCTTTAGTCGAATCTTCTAGTTCGGAATACCAATCAAATTGCCAATCTCCTTTTCTTATTTGATTCTTATCTTCAGTAATAAGTCTTATAATTTCTGTATCGAAAACTTCACCGGTTAAAACATTCTCAATAGAGTTTGTTAATTTATCTATAATAAAATTGAGTTCTATGTTCTTCTTCTTTTTCACTATACGAATTTAATGAAAATTAAATACAATGCCAAATCGTATACAGATTCAATTTAATGATAATTTGGAGCGTTTTTAATTTTAACGGAAACTATTTTAAAACCAAAAAAAGTTGGCCGTAAAACTATTACAACCAACTACTTTATTAAAATAGACTACCTTATTTCGTCTCATACCATTTTACCGTTTGTTTCACAATGGCTGATGCTGATGTAGCATGATTTCCGAAGCGTCTTGCAAACTTATCATGATTAAGCAGATAAGGATATTCAAACTGGTAAGCCAATTCATAATATTCTTTTATCAAAGGATTGAAAAATCCTGGTAACCACACTGCAAATTTTGGTAATACTATTACCTTGGCTTTTTTATTAGTTTCAGCTTCAAATAGCTCTATCCATTGGTACAGGTTCATGGCAGGGGCATTGGGTGTATGCCAAATTTGCCCGAAAGTATCCTGAGCCGTACCTACATTGACAATAGCTTTGGCAAAATCATGAATATAAGTGAAAGTATGAGCTAATTTGGGATTTCCTGAGAGAATAATGCTTTTGCCCTTATATAACCTGTCAAGAAAATCAGTACCGAAAAGCCCTTTATATATTCGTTGCCCGATAAAATCTGCTGCCTTTACAATGGCAACCCTCTGGTTGAATGCCTGCCCTGAATTTAATAAGGTATTGATAACCCCAGCCCTTATTAATCCTTTTTTGGTAGTAGCAGTGTGCGGCATTGATTCGTTCATTTCTTTGCCCACCACATTACCATAAGAATACAAATTATCAGCATATACCAGGCGGGCATTTGTTTTACTCAGGGCATGTACCAGAGCCGATGCAGTGGCAGGATAAAACTTTGCCCATAGCTGATAAGTTACATCTGTACAACTGAAAATCACCTCCGATTCTTGAGCTATCTTTTCCATATCAGTCTTGCTTGTTACATCAGCAGATGTGATTTGAACATTAGCAGGGAGTGTAATGGGCGTTTCTAATTCTCCTTTTCTGTTTACCAATGTGATAACTTCTTCCGGATTTTTCTGGAGTAGGGCTTCCAGAATGGCAAGCCCTAATTGCCCTGTTCCTAAGATTGTTTTCATAATGCTCAAACAATTAAAAGAAGAATGAATAGCTGATACCCGGTGTCGGATTTATTTTTAAATCCTGGCCTTTCGCTGCTACAGCAATGCCACCGATTCTAAGGTTAAGGCCTTTCCATACCATCCAACGGAAGCCCAATTCTGCTCCCATTGCATTTTTGCCTTCATAATCACGGCTTAAACCTCTCAGATACGATGCCCCTGCATAGAATGATGAGGGATTTTCTTTTTTACCTACAGGTAAGAACCACAATGTTACCCCTGCTTTGATGAAATTGGTATTCTCGCCTGATTTAAAGGCTGTCGGGTAATAGCCCGCATGAACTGATAAATGTTTATAACGATATTCGGCGCCTACCGATGGATTTCTGAATCCGTTAATGCTGATTTCATTTTTTGAAAAGCGGCTTTGGGCAAAAATACCTGTTGACACTAAGAAAAGGATGATTGTAAAAATTGATTTCATTTTGATTGATTGTTTAAAATTCTGATTAATTATTATTGGGTTTTTTATTTACTTTCTAATTTGTATTTGCCAATATGAGGTACTACATCGCCACCCATGTACAGGTATCCGTTATGTTCTTTTACTGCTCCGGCTTCGGGCATTACAATACCTTTAGTATCGAATAATGAGCTGAGTATTTTGCCGTCGGCAGAGATGTGCATCACCATTCCGAATTTCTCGGCTTTTGGTTGTAGAAAATCAGGTAGTACATACACCAATTGTTTCATACCTGTTTTTGGGTGAATTTTGTCTAAGGCATCGGTTCTTTTGGTTGAAAAACCCAGCCAGTAGCTACCATCTTCTCTGATAGATATTCCATTAGGGAAACCCGGAAGATTATTAAGGAATGTTTCAGTCTGCCCGGTTTTAGTGCCTTTCAGCCAGTATTTTAAGACGCTGTATTGAGAGGTTTCAACTAACAGCACATAGTCTTCTTCTTTTGAAAGCACTACACCATTACCAAAGTAGGTGCCTTTGATTAAAGTCTTCACTTTTCCCGTTTGAGGGTCGTAGCAATAGAAGCCACCTATGGGTTTCATTTCTAAAATTACTTTTCTGCCATACTTTACATTATAGGCCGAAATATCAGAAGTATTGGAGAAATAGATTTTACCGTCAGAAGCAATATCGAGGCCGTTAGGGATAAGAAACGGTTTGCCATTCTCATCTTTATTGGCGAGAACCTTTACCTTTTTGCCAGGGCTGATACGAATCAGACCTTCACGATGGCTCAGAGCAATCAAATTGCTGTCAGCATCGAAGTGCAAGCCTGCAACCCATGATTGGGTATTGTAGAAAACTTCAACCTGCCCTGCCGGGTTAATTTTCAGGATTCGGCCATCGCTGAAATCGTTGGGGCCGCTATGAACACCACAATAGAGATTTCCGGCTTTGTCGAAAATAATATCTTCGGGGCCAAAACCTTTTTCAGCTTCAGTATCAATAGATATTTTGTCGGACTTACTTAATTTTTCGTTTAACGCAATTACGCCCTCAAAAACAGGTTTAGGCATTGGTTGCCACAATCTGGGGTGAATAGTGCAGGCACTGAAAGCCATTGAAAAAACAATGGTACAGAATAGAGGAGTATTTTTAAAGATTTGCATATCGTCTGTTTGTTTAATTGACGATGCAAAGTTCGGGGCTGCAGAATGGCTTTTACTGGACAAATGTCCAAAAGCGAAAATCAGCGGATATTATTTCTGATACGACTCAAATGGCGTGGAGTAACACCCAGAATAGAAGCGAGATATTGTAGTGGAATACGTTGCAAAAGATGTGGCTCTTCTTTGAGCATTTTTTCGTAGCGTTGTTCGGCATTCAGCACTATCAAATCGTGGCGTGTGGCATCAATACCACAGATAGACTGCTCAAGCAAGTGTATATAGAACTCTTTAAAGCCACGCACTTCATTTACCAGTTTTTTCAGGTTTGGTTTGCTGATTAAGCTGATGCTGCTATCTACCAGAGCCCGGATATTTTCACGTGCAGGTTTCTCGCCTACAAAGCTTAATAAAGAAGCCAGAAAAGTATTTTCTGTCGAAATATAAGTAGTTATCTCTTCGCCGTCTTTCAGCGAATAATATTGAAACATGCCACTTTCAACAAAACCAATGTAACGGCTTGTTTTGCCCTCTTCTACTACGAGGTCATTCTTTTTAAAGGTCTGGTATGTAAAGGCATTCAGGATTGTCTCCAGAGAATCTCCGGAGAAGCCAATCATTTCAAATTGTTTTCTTAGTTTAGGCGGGTGGGGCATAGTTTCAGGTTATTGAAGCCATACAAAGTTAATAAAACCATAGACAAGTTTAACTACATCCCAATAGGGAGTTCTGGAAATAGGCTTGACTTATTTTGAAAGTCCTAATATAATAGCTTTTTATTATGTAACTAGCGAAGAATATGCAGTTATTATTAAATTGGCTGTATAAATGTATAGGTATTTGTTAAAAAATTCACATGATGGATTATCAATTTGAACCGGATGAAGATACACTTAATATTTTGGATAAATTTATTGTTAAGTATCTGAAAATGTTATTTCATCTAAGCCAAGAAGAGTCTATTAATAAAATCAATATTTTCTATAATTCTAAAAGTCAGGATTTAATTAACAAAGTAAATAAAGATGAACTTATTGATTTGCTCTTTCACCACGATCATCCCCATTTCATTGTTTGTAATATCTTTTTCCAGACAAATCAAAATTTAATCAGAGAGTATAATGGTGATATTTTTTCATGGATGAAAAAATCCGGAAATAATAATATGCCAAAAGATTTAGAAACAGAGTATAAAAATTATTTTGAGTCATTCTTGTAAGTATAAATCACCATTAAATTTGTTTAACCTCAAAGGAGATCTGATCTGTGCTCAAATTATATGGATAACCGTACACTAAATTATATCATTTATAGTCAGTCTCAAGGCAATATAGGGCTGTCATTATTGCGTAGAATCTTCACCAATTCTTCTGCATCAATACTAATTACTTTCTCCAGTGCTTTTAGATAGGCATCGTTTTCATTCATTCGTGCAAAGTCTCCATTTACGAAATGCCCTTTGTTTTCTCGCTTCAAAACGTTAATGACAGATTTAGGAGTCATTGTGATTACCTTCATTTTATCTCCGTGAAAAACTAAATAATAAATTTCTTTATTGCCGATTTCTCCATCATATTTCTGACTACTACTACCATAGCCACTCCCTGCAATCGAATTATTGATTAGTACAGGAATTAAACTACGCTCATATCTTTTTAAAAGCCTTACTTTTCCGCTATAGAGTTGCTCATAATACCGATCATTAATATTCACAAAATCATGCCCTGCAAGGGTGAAATTAATCCTTCTGAGCGGTGTAATTTTGTCTGCTAGCTGAGCATGGACTTCATCATTTACCAGATTTAAAAGAATGGGTGCAGTAATGGGGGCAGTCGAGCTATCAATAGAAAAGGTAGTGGTCTGAAAAGTGTCTATAAAAAACGGACTACCTAAAAAAGAAATTGTACGAGGTGTACGGCTCGAACCTGAATCACCGGTTTGGCTCTGTACCTCAACTGTTGTTACTTTTTTCCCGTCTATTATTTCTATTTTAGGCATTTGTGAGCTTAAAAGAACATTGAGATTCTGGGCATAAGTGGTTGAATATATCACAAATGCTATCATTAAAGTGATTAATCTTTTCATACGTTTTGTGTCGCTTTCAGTCACTGAACTATAAGGGCTTCGTTGCCCTTATAATGACAGAATGAAAAAATACAACAAAAAGTTGTATCAGTCCAAATTTTTTTCTAACCCTGATGTCTATACCTCTGATTTCCCGGGGCAGGCTTAAAAACTCTCCGATATTAATTCATGATTAACAATTGCTCCACTTGCAGAGCCGGAGGCAACTGCCATAGCTACCGAGCGCATAGGGTTTGAGTTATCGCCACAAACAAAAACTCCCTCTATATTAGTCCTCTGAAAATTATCTACTTTCAACAAACCGTGCTCGGTCAGCTCACAACCAAGTGCTTCCGGAATTACTGAATGCTGAACAAAGGCAGGTCTTGAATAAATGGCATTGAGTGAAATTTCAGAGCCATCTGTCAATGCCAATGTCTCAATTTTTCCATCAGAATGCATCAACCTTTCTATCGGAGTTTCAATAATATTTATCGTATGCTTCTTAAGTTTTGCCAGATGCTCTTCACTCAATGTTGCCGGCCCGTTTGTGAAAACTGTCAGCTCTTTCGTCCAGTTATTAATCAATTGGGCATAATGAAACGCCGCATCTCCATTGGCAATGATACCTGTTTTCTGATGTCTCACTTCATAACCATGGCAGTAGGGGCAATGGATTACCGAGATTCCCCAACATTCAGCAAAACCTGGTATATCAGGCATAATGTCTTTTAATCCGGTGGCAAAGATTAGTTTTTTTGCATGAAAAATATCTCCTGCTTGCGTTTCTATCCTAAAACTGTCTTCTCTCTTGGAAGCATTCGTGGCCAATCCTTTATAGAATTGTATTGTATTATAATTTTCTAATTGCGTAAGGGCGATAGCAGCAATTGCACCCGGCTTTTGCCCGTCTTGTGTAAGAAAATTATGTGAGTGCGGAGTCTGCCTGTTACAAGGCTGTCCACTATCAATGACTAAAACTTTTCTTAAAGCACGTCCTAAACTCATAGCTGCCGAAAGTCCGGCATAAGAGCCGCCTATGATGATAATTTCAAACTCCTGACTATCTGCCATCTGATTAGTATATTTTAAAATTGCTGAACTATTATTAGCACAAAGATAGGGAGAATTTTTTATTTGCAACATAGTTGCATATATTTTAAAAACTAAAGAAAGAAACGTGTTTATTCGATAGTCAGTAAAATTTAGCTGTGAGCTACTTTCAGAAAATTGCTGAGATATCTTTAGAAGCATATTATTTTATAAATTGCTTCTTATGCAAAACAATTAGCAAAATGAGCGTAATACCCAGACTAGCCACCTCTCTCAATAGAAGAGACGAAGTACCGAATCAGGATCTGGCAAAAGAAATTGTCGAAACCGAAAACAAAGAAGCCGTAACAGAACTGGTAGCGAACCTCTCGAATAAGAGCAAGGATATTCAGAGCGATTGTATCAAGGTTCTCTACGAAATTGGTGAGTCAAAACCCGGCTTAATTGCCCCCTATGCAAAAAACCTTGTTGAATTATTAGACAGCAAGATTAATCGCCTGCAATGGGGCGCTATGACCGCGCTTAATACTATCGCTGCAGAAAACCCTGCTATTGTTTTTGGGGCACTAGCTAAACTGGCTGCTGTAGCCGATAAGGGGTCTGTTATTACAAGAGATAATTATGTGAGTATCCTGACCAAATTGTGTTCGGTAGATACCTATAAGAGCTTGTTTAAAAATTATTATTCGACCTGCAAAGACATCTTTTTCAGCTATACTGCGTTGTATTTTTTCGATGTAGCTGCTGGCTACATCTGCAAAATACGCCTTGTCTAGCTAAAAAATCTATCCTTTTCGGTCAGAAAAACAAAATTTAAACAAGCTCTAAGAATGACGCTTTTGGCTTATTGCATGAGCAATTTTTAATCAGTCCTACCAATCAGTTGCCTATGTATGCCGAAAATGCTCTTGGTGTAATAGACACAGCACATGCCCCTGTTTTTATTAAAACACTCACAGCAAGGCTATCAGAATTTGATAAGGAAAGCAAGGCTAAACGTGTAGAAAAGGTATTGAAGAAAATGCAGAGTAAATAAGACAGGAGTACTGGCATACTATTTTTGTATTGGATTCATGATTTACCAACTATATGAATCCATGTACAGAACTTTGGTTTGTTTCTTAATATTATTATTCCCCTTAGCCGTTTACGGACAGCGCCTTGCTAATTTTGCTTATAAAAAGTTTAATGCAAAAGACTTTGAAGCCTATGGATTCCGGGTGGATGCCAATCAGGTAGGTGACATTAACTATTCTTATAAAACGCCGGAGGGGGATATCAAAAGCATGAAGCTCGAATATCAGGGTGCTGATGTATTGAATGGAGAAAAGGCTTTTAAGGTCTTATTCCCCAATAAGTTATTGCTATATGTAATACCTCGAAAAAACAATACGCTACGAATAGCAAGCCTTGATGGGAAATATTCGAAGACTTTCCATTGGCTTTATGAAGGCCCCGTTAAAGGTAGGGGGACATTTTGTGATGACTGCGCTGAAAATGCTGAGGAAGCTACGCATTTGTTGAGAATGTATTATTTGAAATAAATTAAGCGGTACATTTACTATTAGAAGCAATGTAACAAACTTAAACAGATAGTGAGCTGGAAACATAATACAAAAATAAAATCAATACTGCTAAAACTGTTAAAGGAGTAACCAAATCGGTACCACCTTTTTTCCTTACTTCTTTTATTAAGGTTTCTCTATCGTGATATTTATTCTTTAATTTAATAATTTTCCTTTCAGCATCATTGATATATAACCAGTTACCAAACAATCCAAAAACAGTAGCGATACTGATATTATGAACAGCTGCAAAGGCAGATGAATTAACATTACTGAAATAATTGAATACGATGTATTCGAGCAATTGACTAAAGAGAGTTACTAATATAAAAAATACAAAAGCATAGAAATACATTCTTCTATATAGCATCCAGAAAATACTTAAAAGGAATGGGAAAATTCCAAAAATAACTTTTTTGCCAGCCTTAACGTCTACTAAGACTGAATTATAATAACCGACTCCTTTTTTAAAATACACTTCAAATAATTCGTCATCAACCATAATTTGATGGGTTAGAAATTGTCCATTTTTAAATTTTAACAATACTAATATAATCTCTTATAGTTGTCAAATATATTTATTATTTGGCTATCTTTAGTTAGTATTATTTTCCACAATTTTCTCCCCATTTCCACCATTCAAAAACT
>CALRLS020000060.1:0-16194 GCA_943368815.1 Cyanobium sp. NIES-981 | reverse complement strand
GCAGGAGTAATAATGGAAACAGGCGCAGTAAGTTTATTAACCGCTTTTAGAAAACGGCTGAATTCGATGGGTTTTAGCAGATAATCAAGCACATTATGCTCATAGCCTTGCAGGGCATATTCATGGTAGGCGGTAGTAAGAATAATACGAGGCGGATGTTGAAGTGTTTTTATGAAGTCCAGACCTTTCAGTTTAGGGAGGTTAATATCCAGAAACATCAAATCTATAGTTGTATTCCTGAGTGCTTCTGTAGCCAGAATAGCATTAGCACAAACAGCTTTTAAGTCCAGAAAAGGCACTTGCATTACGTAGTCCTGCAAAATTTCGGCAGCCAATGGCTCATCTTCCACAATAATACACTTAAATCTTTGCATGGCTGTTCAGGTTTAGTTCCAATACAATTCTGAAAGTAGAAGCATGGTTTTCTATGCTCAATTGATGTTCAGGATACATCAACTCTAATTGGCGTCTAACATTACTTAATCCGATTTTCTCTGTTAGTACTGATTGGCTTTCATCAGATTTAGAGTTTTCTACAGAAAAATACAGATGCCCTTGCTGCAATCGTACTGCAATCTTAATAAAAGATTCGTTAATGGTTTCACCTGCCCCATGTTTAAAAGCATTTTCAACGAAGGGCAATAAAATCAGGGGAGCAATGGGTTCATGCTGATTATCAATTGCGGTAGAGAAATCAATTTTCAGTCGTTGATTATAGCGTATTTTTTCCAGTTCAATATAGTCTTCCATTACCCTTATTTCATCCTCTATCGGAATATAGGGTTTGTTGGTTTCATACAACATAAACCGCAACAGCTTCGAGAGTTTCATCACAACCTCTGCCGTATCATCTGATTTCTTACGGGCAAGCCCATAAATATTATTAAGAGTATTGAACAAAAAATGAGGATTGGTTTGTGCTTTCAGGAAACGGAGCTCGGTTTCCAGGCGTTTTTTTGCCATTTCCTGTTCTGCTTCTCTGGCTCGTATATTTTGTCGCAATAGTTTCAGAAAGAGCGCTATACCTGTGGTAAAGCATAGCAGAAAAAAGGCATAAACGAAACTGGCAAAAGTAAAGTAATTTTCATCTTCCATAGGGCGATGCAATACATACTCCTGCATGAATCTTGAAATCAACAGGAACGCAGCCATTGACAAAAGAAATGCCAGAAAAGTAAGACCTAATGATTTAAAAACACTCCATTTTTTATGCAGAAACTGAATAAGAATATAAAAGACCGTATAAACCAAAGGGATTTTTACCAAAAGAAAAGATGATTGTACACCCAAAGCGAGAAAGAATAAATAGAATGCACTCTCTTTAGGCATACTGTATTGCAAGGACTCAAAGTTGAGATAGGCTTTAAACAATACGTAGACTAGCCAGAAAGCAATATGATAAAGGATTCGTTTTTGCATCAAACAAGGATTGTTCGTTTTACAACATAAAATTACGTGAAAATATTCTGATAAAAAGACTTCTGTCTATCAACAGCGTTTTCTTACCTATCAGTAACACCTTTTGTTGAAAAATACTATAAATGGCGATAATAACTGTCTTCTATCAGTCAATTCTTGTTGTCTATGCCAATTGATAGATTTTATTGTGCAAGACATATACTTTTATACCAATAAATCAACGGCTATGCTTCTAAACAAAAAACTTCTATCAGCACTCGCATTATCTTTTTGTTCTTTGGCTTCGATGGCCCAAAAAACTTTTGCTCTTACTAATCCACCGGCACAGGCCGAAATCTTTGGCCTGAGTACCGGGTTCAGCGAGAGAGATTTTGCCATTTCACCTGATGGTGCCGAAATATATTATACGCTCCAGTCACCACAAGGTGTTTTTCAAACCATTGTGTATTGCAAAAAAAGCATTAACGGTACATGGAGTAAACCGGAAATTGCTCCTTTTGCCGGGAAATACAGTGACCTCGAACCTGCCTTCTCTGCAGATGGAAAGAAGCTCTATTTTGCCTCAAACCGCCCGAAGCAAGGTACAATGCCTAAGGATTTTGATATATGGGTGGTAAACAAAGAAAATGGACATTGGGGTGAGCCACAAAATTTAGGAGATATTATCAATACACCTGAGGATGAGTTTTATCCGGCCATTGCCAGAAACGGGAATCTGTATTTTACGGCGGCCTACAAAACTGCCGTTGGCAAAGAAGATATTTTCGTGTCAAAATTTGAACAGGGCAAATACAGTCAGCCTGTTCCTCTGGATACTGCGGTTAATTCAAAAACCTATGAGTTCAATGCCTTTGTATCGCCCGATGAAGATTATATCATTTTTACCTCTTATGGTCGAAAAGACGACATGGGTAGGGGAGATTTATATATGAGTATAAAGGATGCTTCAGGTAAATGGCTACCTGCGCAGAATTTAAGCATGCTTAATTCAAACCGATTGGATTATTGTCCCTTTGTAAGTCCGGATAAAAAGATACTGTTTTTTACCAGTGAACGAATTAATATTCCGAATACTTATATCAGTTCTCCTGTTAAAATAGATGATTTATTAGAAACATATACCTCACCACAGAATGGAGCCGGGGATATTTATTGGGTGAGTTTTGAGAAAATAATGGAGACCTGGAAGAAGTAATCTGATTACGGCAGGATAACAAAATTCATTAGATTCTTAATTAGTTTTTGATGCAGAAATTATGAAAAAGCTATTAATTATGAAAAACAGTTTGTTGTTCTTTGCTCTGTTGTGCAGTTGTAATTCGGCTGGAAATAAGCGTGAGAATAATGAAATAACAGCCGGAAGTATTATTAACAAATCTCTGGATGCCGTTGGTGATAAAGTCAATAGAGATGGGGTTCGAAACATTGTAGCCTTTGCCAATTGTGTTTCGCCAAAAGGAAATTATACTACTGAAATACACACCAGTTCGGAAGGATATTCTTTTTTCAAACAGGTATACAGTTTCAACCCTCAATCTTTCGAAGCCAGAATTCGTAATAAAGCGTATGGGTTTCAAATTGGAGATTCGACAAAAGCATTGAGTAAAGAAGCAGTATTTACAATAAGAAGCCATGAATTTTATAATTTAATACTTGACGTTCAGCAACGGTTTCGTGAATTTACTAAACCGGAAGACGTACTGAATGAGCATTTATATAAAATTACAGGGAAGGATGAACTAGAGCATCCATGCGCTTTATTCTTTGATAAACAAACAGCTCTGTTGAAGGCAATCCATCTTCAAAATCCCGAAAATGAAAAGGACTTATTGATTACCACATTTTCTGATTGGAAAAAGATTGAAGGTTTACAATTACCCACTCATATCTCAATCGACCAGAGTGGTAAAAAGTATAGTTTTGATTTTATAAAAATAGATTTGAATAGTCGTGAATTTGAAAAAAATGAATAGCATCTTTTAGCTCATCAAACAAACCATAAATAAAAATACACTAATTATGAAATCAGGTCTATTAATCATGAAAGCGATATTTGTTTTCATCAACATCTTTCTTTGCGCTAATGTCCGGGCGAATCAGGCAACCGATACCGTTTGGGTAGATGCTAAGCAGGTAAATACGAAGTTTTTAAAAGAAGGTAACAATCGTTATCTGGTATATTTCAAATTCGCCAAGGATGCTCCAAGAGCCAGGCCGCAATTCTGGACAAGAAATGTTTCGTTTGAGACCCACAATGGCAAAGCAGCAATTGTGGTAAATCAGGAGTGGGAAGACCGCGATAGTGTGGTGCATACCGTAAAATCGATTTGTGATAAAAAGACATTTGCCCCACTTTATCACCAAAGCTGGTGGAAACAGAGAGGAAGCAGTGAGTATGATTTTATCAATAAAACAGCTAAAATCAATGATTTGCCACTAACTGATGCCGATACCGCCCGTGCAAGAAAAGCATCCTGGGTGGCTTTCAAAAAGGCGTATGACCAATATACCTTAAACTGGCACCTTGACCTTGAAGTGTTCCCATTGTTGCCATATAAGTTAAATACTACGTTTATGATACCTTTTTATGACCCGGGTTTTACTGCACCTAAAAACGAAGCGTATACTGTGACAGGTTCAGGACAATTAGAAGGATACGATAATCAGAAAGTAGATTGCTGGTTGCTGACACACGAATCAAGAGGCTTGAAAGAGGTTTTCTGGATAAGTAAAAAAACACAGGAAGTACTCAAATTAGAAAACGAGATAGGCAAAGACCGCTGGCGCTATAAGATTAAACTAGGGTTCAGTATTTAATAACAAGGTCGTATGAAAATGCTATTTGCCACTCTGGGATTACTGTTTGCACAAATGGTCTATGCACAGGTTGATAGTTGTAGCTGCGCATCGAATTTTGAATACCTAGTCAATAAAACCGAGCAAAACTACATTGCCTATCATCAGAAGATTAAGGGGGAATGTGAAGGAAGAGAAAAAGTATGAGTAATTTTGCCACAATGTACACTATTAAATCACAATGTTTCACGATTATGAAATTGTGTAACATTGTGATTCCATGTGTACATTGTGGCAATTCACTGAAACAAATGCTTTTTTAAATCATAGAATCAGCTGTTTATAAAACCAAAACCAACCAATAGACGTTTATATCATTATGTGAATGAATCATATTTAATATTGATACAAATGAATAAGGCAATTGCAATAATTGTTACAGTTGGGGCTTTTATAGGTGTTTTTTCCTGTAGTTCTACTGCTGAAACAAATACAAAAGAGAAATACAAAGTTCCGGCAGTTGATAAAACTGTCTATGCTAAATTAGATACCGCCTATTTTGCATCAGGTTGTTTCTGGGCAGTTGAGGGTATTTTTGATAGTCTGAAAGGGGTAAAAGAGGCCGAGTCAGGCTATAGTGGCGGGAACTCTAAAAATCCGACTTATCGGGAAGTAAGCAGTGAAACCACAGGCCATGCCGAAACAGTGGCTGTTTATTATGACCCCAAGATTATCAGCTATGCCACATTGCTCGAAGTATATTTCGCTTCTCAAGACCCAACACAGGTAAACGGCCAAGGCCCTGACCATGGTGATTCATATCGTTCGGTTATTTTTTATACCAATGCCGATGAGCAGAAATCAGCTGTTGATTATAAGAACAAGTTGGCGGCATCAGGCAAATATAAAAAGCCGATTGTAGTGCAGATAGTGCCATTCAAGGCATTTTACAAAGCCGAAGATTATCATCAGAATTATGATCAACACCATGCCGATGAACCTTATGTTGCCTCGGTTTCTATACCCCGTATCGAAAGAGCACAGGCTATGTTTTTGAAGTTGTTGAAGTAAGAATATAACCATGAATTATAAAAGCGAAAGGCCCGGAAAACTTCCGGGCCTTTCGCTTTTTGCTCATATAATTTCTTACCAGAAATACCAATACAAGAAAGTAAGAATCAGTATTACCGCTACTGAGCCAACCGCAAAAACGCCTTTTACTTTAAACATGCTGGCATCTATTTCCAGGCCTTTGCCTTCGTCAGGTAATGCAAAGCCTAAGGCAAGCATCACCGCCACGCAAATCACAAATACAATCCCCATACGGTCAAGGAAGGGTACAGTTTCCCAGTCAGCAAATGGTAACCAGTTATTGTGCATTGAAAGTGCAATCAGGAAGCCACCCACAATGGCGAATAAGGCCCCTGCAGAGTTTGTGCGTTTCCAGAAAAAGCCCATTATGAAGGCAGCAAAGATACCCGGCGATAATAATCCGGTCATTTCCTGAATAAATTGGAAACCACCTTTTTTATCGATACCCATATAAGGAGAAATCAGAATCGCCAGAATCATCGATACAACGATGGTTACACGACCTATCCAAACCAGATGCTTTTCGGTAGCATTCTTGCCTATATAGTTTTTGAAAATATCAAGCGTAAATATAGTTGAGATACTATTTGCTTTTCCGGCCAGTGAAGCCACAATAGCTGCTGTTAAAGCTGCAAACGATAGTCCCTTCAAACCAACAGGTAATAAGTTTAATAATACCGGATAGGCATTATCCTGATTAATAAGGCCGTCAGGCCCTAACATCTCTTTCTGAAACAAACCTTTCTGATAGAGTGTATAAGCCGCAATACCCGGAAGTGTAACAATCACAGGCATCAATAATTTAAGGAAAGCCGCAAAAAGAATCCCTTTACGGGCTGTGTCAAGGTCTGCTCCCAAAGCGCGTTGTGTAATATACTGGTTACAACCCCAATAGTTCAGATTCACAATCCACATACCGCCAATAAGCACCGTTAAACCCGGAAGCGCCATATAGTGGGTGTCACCTTTTTGAAAAATCATATGAAAATGTGTGTCTGATTTCTCAGTCATTAATTTCAAACCATTCGTTAAACTTGATAGCCCATCGTATTCGGTAGAAACCAACGTAACAGCCAGATAAGTAGTAGCCAGACCACCGATAATCAAAAAGAATACCTGAATTACATCAGTAAAGCCGATTACTTTCATCCCTCCGATTGTAATTACTATCGCAAAAATGGCCAGGCCAATCATACAGACAGTAAAGTTAATACCTGAAATTCCATGAATGGCGAGGGCTCCCAGATATAGAATAGCAGTAAGGTTTACCAGAATATACAAGGCCAACCAGAAAACTGCCATAATCAGGCTCACGGTTGAGTTATAGCGCTGATTAAGGAACTGCGGCATGGTAAAGATTTTATTCTTCAGGTAAATAGGCATGAAAACAATACCCACTACAATAAGCGTAGCCGCTGCCATCCATTCGTAAGTCGAAATAGCGAGACCCATCGAGAAACCATTACCCGACATACCAATCATTTGCTCGGCTGATATATTGGAAGCAATCAGAGAGGCACCAATGGCCCACCAGGTAAGCGAACCCTCGGCAAGGAAAAAGTCTTTAGTAGAAGTCTGTTTAGCCTGTTTTTTCCGATAAATCCAATAGCCGTAACCAGATACCAGAATGAAATAGAAAAAGAAAATAACGTAATCGAAAGTTTGTAATTGCTGCATAATGCTTAGGGAAATGAAATCTATAATTTTTTAGAATAAGATTCTTTGAGAGGAGCAAATAAAGGTAGAAAATTTGCTTTTTCAAAGGGTAGACAGCGATTTTAATAGAATTTTTAGATTTTACATAACTTTTTTAATAGCCATTCCCTAAACTTATTAGTATTTTTTTGCCAATCAATCATCTTTTGTATAATTTTACGAAAAAACTATCCCGTTTTGAACAGAAATACCATCCGACTTCTGATTTTACTCGGCACGCTTTCGATTACGGGAATAATTGCAGTACAAGCCTATTGGGTAAAGCGTGCTTTCGATTTAAAAGAACAACAGTTTAGACAAACTGTCATGATTTCTTTACGAAATGTCGCGAACAAAATCTCCTCCCTCTATAAGCTTTCCAGTATCGAGAACCCCGTTACCCAGATGTCTTCCGACTATTATGTAGCCAATTTGCGTATTCCTCTGGATGCCGATGTGTTGGAACATTATCTGAAACAAGAGTTCAAAAAGCAGAATTTACTGACTGATTTTGAATATGGCATCTATGATTGTGATACCGACAAAATCATGTATGGTGCACATATCAACTCTGATTTTGAAGAAAGTACAGCGCTGAAGAAAACCCTCCCTAAAACAGATAAGTATCTCAACTACTTTGGAGTAAGGTTTCCAAGCAAAACGAGCTTTCTCGCAGCCCGACTGGATATATGGGTGATTTCGTCTCTGATAACATTAGTGGTGACTGCATTTTTTGGTTATTCCATGTTTGTAATTCTGAGACAGAAACGCCTGAGCGAAGTGCAGAGGGATTTTATCAATAATATGACCCATGAGTTTCAGACACCAATCTCGACCATAAGAGTGGCAACGGATGTTTTGAGTCAGGCTAAAATAATGGACCAGCCCGAACGTTTGAAGAAATATGTGCATATCATCAGGCAGGAAAACAACCGCCTGAAAAATCAGGTAGAATCAGTATTGAATACGGCTCGCATGGAGCGTGGTAAAATGCAACCGGATATTCAGTTACAGGAATTACACAGTATTATCTATGACGTGACAGAGGGGGTAAAAGCAGAACTGGAAGACTCATTGAGCATAGAACTGAATGCAGCCCGGACCAGTATTCATGCCGACCGCATACAACTGATAAGTCTGATACGAAACCTGCTGGAAAATGCCATTAAGTACTCAGGCAAAAATCCATCTATACGCATTCTAACCGAGAATGTAGGGGATACATTGGTACTATCGATAAGTGATAAAGGAATAGGCATAGCCAAAGAACACCAGAGCAAGATTTTTAATAAATTTTATCGGGTACCTACCGGAAACACCCATAATGTAAAAGGGTTCGGCCTGGGACTGAGCTATGTAAGAGAAATTGTGAGAGCGCATAAATGGGATATCAGGGTCGATAGTGAACCTGGAAAGGGAAGTACTTTTACAATTATTATGAAACAAGACGTTTGAAAAAAATAGATTATGCCGAAAATATTATACGTTGAAGACGACCCTAACCTTGGCTATGTAACAAAAGATAATCTTGAACTGGAAGGTTATGAAATCGTGCATTTTCAGGATGGGAAAGAGGCCTGGAAGAGTTTTACCAAAGAGAAATATGACCTTTGCCTGCTGGATGTCATGCTGCCAGAATTAGATGGGTTTTCATTGGCTGAGAAAATCAGAAAACAGAACCAACAGATACCGATTATTTTCCTGACTGCCAAAAACATGCAGGAAGACCGCATAGCCGGATTAAAAGTAGGAGGGGACGACTACGTAACGAAGCCTTTCAGCATTGAAGAACTGAATCTGCGTATTAAGGTATTTCTGAAAAGAAAGGATATTAACAAAGAGGCAACCGAAGGGAATGGCAAATGGAGACTGGGTGAGTATGAATTTAATTATAATCAACTTTCGCTGAAATCAGAAGAGAAAGCCGAACAACTGACCCACCGTGAAGCAGAGGTATTGAAGTATCTATGCGAAAGAAAACATCAGGTGATTAAACGTGATGAGATATTAACAGCCATCTGGGGAAGAGACGATTATTTTCTGGGTCGAAGCCTTGATGTATTCATCACCCGCCTGAGAAAAATGTTATCTGACGACCCGAAAATCAAGATTGAAAATGTGCATGGAATTGGGTTCAGGTTTACTTGTTGAGAGATAGTACGACATTCAATATAGAATCCCATTGGCTTTGCTGATGGGATTTTTTTTGATTTTTATAGGTGTCTGAATTTTTAATTTATAATGGTTTTAGTTATATTTGTTATATGTATCTGATACTACGAGCAACCCAGGAACGCATTGAAGCAAGGATTGATTTGTTGGATATAAACGACTTGCTAAAACTTAAAAAAGGCTGGCTTTTTGATTGGAAAAAAGAATACGAAGGACAAGATAATTACGTTTATAAAGTAATTACTCCCAATAATAATGTAATTCACGGTCTGATTTCCATAAGAAAAGAGAATGACCATATATATGTTAATTTGATAGAGGTTTCTAAAATTAACAGAGGGAGGGATAAAGCCTATGACAACGTTGCTGGTGTGTTGTTTGGATTTGCGTGCCGACAATCTTTTATATATGGTTATGATGGCTTTGTTGTTTTTGAACCAAAAACAGCTCTCGTAAATCATTACATTAATTCTTATAGGGCTAGAGTAATTAGTGGACATAGATTATATTTTGATACATTTAGTGCTCAATTATTAATAGAAAAATTTTTACAGATATGAAGAAACCAACATATAAAGACCCGGAAGTAGATATTTCTTTTCGCTCAAAACCTTTGACTGATGAAGACAGGAAGGAAATATCTGAATTTATTGCAAAAAGGAAAAAGCAGTTGCAAAAAATGGGTAAGACGGCAAGCGTATGAAGGTTTCGGTAAATTAAGGTATTAATTATTGATTCCCATTGGCTTTGCTGATGGCATTTTTTTGTGATTTTAGAAATAGTCTTGCCAATTGATTTGGTAGGCTTTTCCATATCTTTGATAGCAAAGGCAACTGCTGCTTGTATTAATTGTTTCACTTCTTCATTTCTGTATTCATTCGGTTCCTTTATCGGAATATGTCTTATCAGATTCCCTGTACCTTTTAATAATTGATGAGGGTCTTTGATAAGTGTGCCTTTATTAAAGCCCAGATTCAGATGATTGGTATAGATGGGTATCATACAAAAAGCATCACTGAGTTTATCTGAGATTGAAAAAACGGCAGTTAAAGCATGAGTATGATAAAGCATCTCATTACTATCTGGGTAAATGTGAAGAATGAATTCTCTCAAATCACAAAACAAGTCGATCAGGCTATCTTCTTTCATCTCTAATAAAAAAAGAAAATCAGGATGTATGGGTCTGGATTCTGTCATTGGATGCTCATTTATCAATGGATAAAATTACATTTTTTCTTCGGAATGCATTAGGATTTTTTTGTAGAGAATATGGCAGGAACTGGCAATATATTTGCATATAAGAAAGTGTCTTTATTTGAGAAAATTGAATATTCTCTCTGTTAATACCTCCATGATTGAATTAGCTGTTGATTAAAAGATGTTCTACTCCCTTGCTTCATTCAATGGCAATGAAGAACATAACAGGTCTTCCGGTTTTTTTCATGAAAGGTTCTTTATACTTAAAGACAACAATTCTCACCTTTTAATTAATTATCTGATTGTATGAAGAAAAATAGACTTTCTTTACTCTTTTTGTTTGCAGTTTTAAGCGGATGCACTCTACCTGACATTACACCCTCATACTATGGCAGATATAATTTTGCCTATAAAGTCGTCCAGACTAAAAATGGGATTGTAACGGGTAGTAGTGATGTCTCCGCAGGCTTTATGGAGGTTGCGGAAGGTTCAGCCAAAAAGACTGTTACCTTGAATAACTTCGTTGACAGTAAGGGCAAAATTATAGATTTCGAGCTAAAACTGGGATTCTACAAATTCTTTGAAAAATATGAAAAAGACGGTTGCCAATGCGAGAATACAATTGAAGGCCAGTTTGATTCCGGCAACTATATGACCTATAAACAACAACTCATTGTAACTTGTGAGAAAGATGTGCTGACGGCAATTGTGGAGGGGAAGGGGGTGAGGTAGTAAAATTTCAACTTTCTTATCGCCTAAAATCTAAATTGAAATGTGTAAGGGATAGGGTTTCAGTTTAATTGTTAGATAATAAATAAAATACTATGAATGGAATCCCATTTGCTTGGCTGATGGGATTTTTTTTATAATAGTTGTACCGGTTAATAAGTTTGTTTATATTGCATATATTTTGGATTGTTTTTAGTAAAAACGCGATTACTATAATTAATGAAACATCTGTTTTTTTTAACAAAAGAAATTGAATGAAAGAAAAACCTCTAACTCTACAAGAAGTTACGAATTTTTGTCAAAAACCAGAAAATCATTTTTTTGATAAAAAAGCAAGAAATATTAAAGGTGATAAAATTCAAAAAATAGCATGTGCGTTTGCAAATGCCGATGGGGGAGATTTTATCGTGGGAATAAAAGATGATAAGGAAGAGACAATTATTAATAATAGATGGGATGGAGCTGATAAAATAGAATTTTATAATTGGGTATTTCAAAATTTAACAGATATAAAACCATCTATCCCATACCAAGCAACTTTATTAAAGCACCCAGATGGTACTTATGCATTACAAATTACTGTTGAAAAAAGTGAAAAAGTACATCAGACAACTGACAATACAATATATATAAGAAATTCTGCGCAGTCTATTCCAATTAAAGACCCTCAAAAAATACAAGAACTTTCATTTGCAAAAGGGGAGACATCATTTGAAGATATAGTATTTAAGGATGCCCGTGCAGAAGATATTTTTGAAACAAAAGAAATAAAAAGATTTTTAGCAGAATATTCACCAAAGACCGACCCAATTGATTTCGCTATAAATCAAAATATCATTGATAGAAAAACTTATGAGCCTAAAATAGCAGGATTATTATTGTTTAATGACAACCCTATTACCTTATTGCCTAGAAAATGTGGTATAAAAATATCAAGATACGATACTAACGATATTGAACCGGAAAGAAATCATCTAAAAGAACAATTTAATGTTGAGGGAAGCTTATATGAACAAATTCAAAATGCGGCAGAGATAGTTAGTAATATAATGTCTAATGTTAAAATATGGACTCCGAAAGGCTTAGAAATAGTAAACTATCCACCAGAAACAATTTGGGAAATTCTTGTGAATGCTGTTATCCATAGAGACTATTCTGTATCAGACGATGTTCATATACTAATCTTTAATAATAGAATAGAAATTATAAGCCCTGGTAAATTACCTGGATATGTGACAATTGAAAATATTTTAGAGGCAAGATATTCTAGAAATACCAAAATTGTCAGAACATTAAATCGATATAAAAATCCGCCAAATAAAGATATGGGAGAGGGTTTGAATACTGCCTTTCAAAAAATGAAAGAATGGAAGTTAAAAGAGCCTAAGATTACATTAATGGGTAATTATGTTAAAGTCATTATATCCCATACTCCTTTGGCAACTCCAGAAGAAGCTATAATAGAATTTTTAGAACATAATTCGAAAATTAAAAATAGACAAGCAAGAGAGATAACAGGAATTAAGTCGGAGAATGTAATGAAAGGTGCTTTTTATAAATTAAGAGATAAAGGACTAATTGAACCCGTTTATTCAAAAAAAGGAACAAAAGTAGTAGCTTGGAAAAAAATTAAGCAATAATTAATTAAGCACAATCACCAAAAAAGCCCTCCCGAAACAAGTTCAAGAGGGCTTTTTGACGTGGAGGTGGCCAGATTCGAATGGCAGCGGAGGACGTTCTGCGGCCGACCGTTGACGATATTCTACTCCCAAAGCAGATGCGATACTAATATTTTTTAGTGAAAAACAACCAAAAAAACCTCCCGGAATTTCTTCTAAGAGGTTTCTTATTGTCGGGGTGGCCAGATTCGAACTGACGACCTTCTGCTCCCAAAGCAGACGCGATACCGGGCTACGCTACACCCCGAGGGCGGTATCAAATTTTGGTGGTGCAAAGGTAAGCGTTTTTATTCTTATTCCAAAAATTAATTTAGAAATTTCTGTAAATTCCTACAGCACAAAAGTGTAGAATAGCTGCAATAGGGCCTTATTTTGCTATCAGTAAAAATCAAAAAGAACTGAAAATCAATAAGTTCCATCCCTTTCTTCTCAAAACTTTCTGAGGAAAATTTTCAGAAAAAAAATCTGAAATTTATTTAAAAATTTGAGGATGAGCCTGAAATTCAATGAATTTAATCCAAATGAAACAGGCCTGACTAGAATCTTTCCGGATAAATTTATGCAACAGATTGATTGTAGATGTATTTGCAATCAATCTGCTGCATTAATATGAGACATTGAACCGGCGCTATGTCAGGAGTCGCCTTTTTCGTCGGTTAAACTTAGACGATATAATTGGGGTCAAATTCCACAATCCATTCAATGCCGTATTTGTCCCTAAACATTCCGGCATAGGTACCCCAGGGACTATCACCTATAGGCCCTTCAAGTTCTCCACCTGCTGATAGACCGTTAAAGATTTTGTCTGCTTCTTCATGGCTTTCTGCACAAACTACTATTTTAGACCTGTTCTCGTTTTCGTTTACCCGGCCCATAAATTCCGGAACATCATTGGCCATTAGCACATTGTGTTTTCCTATTGGCAAACCAATGGTCATTATTTTATTTGCTTCGCTTAGCGGTACCTGAAATTCAGGACTTTCCAGGTCTTTGAAGCGGGTAATCTTTGTGAACTCACCGCCAAAAACTGATTTGTAAAAAGTGAATGCTTCTTCAGCATTTCCATTGAAGTTAATCCAGGGATTAATTGCTCTCATAGTTTTTATTATTAAATGTGATCGTAAATTATTATTTCTGCGATAAGTCTGTTAATAGATTTTCCAGATTGTTCATGGTCATCTTAAATCCTTCTGTGAAGCCCATTTCAATCATCTTCTCCATGCGGGCAAGAGATTCATTATAAATGGTAATACTTACTTTTGTCTTTTCGTCCTGTTCGCTAAAAACGTAATCCCATTCAGAACCCGGCAATTGGGGATTTTCGTCTTTGTCTGCAAACGAATTATACATTTTAAAATTTGTTTTCGGACTAATAGACATATATCGCTGAATTGCCCAATGCTCCTGTCCGTCGGGGCTTATCATTGCATAAAACCTTTGCCCCCCAACTTTGAAATCCATATACTTGGTTTTGGCTCGCATTGGTGCAGGAGCACCCCATTTGTCCAATAGTTCAGGCTTAGTAAAAGCATCCCATACTAAAGAAAGTCCGGCATTAAATTCCCTGATTATAAATACGGTTTTCGCTGCTTTGTCAACATTAAAATCAAATAGTAAGTCGTTATTCATTTTTCTGTTCTTTAATGGTTGATAATAGTTCGTCAAGTTGATTAAATTGAATTTCCCAGTTTTGCCTGAATTGGGCTAACCAGTTGTCAAATTCCTGCATTTTTTTTGGATTAAAGTGATAATAAATCTCTCTGCCACTATGCACAGGTTTAATCAATTCACATTCATGCAATACTTTAATATGTTTTGATACTGCCTGGCGGGTCATATCAAATTTTTCTGCCATTGCATTTGGTGTTAATGCCTGGATAGCGATTAAGGTTAAAATAGCCCTGCGTGTCGGGTCTGATATGGCCTGGAATATATCTTGTTTCATTACTTGATTATTAATTGTGCAACTCTCAGGTTGCAAATGTATATGCAACTTTTGAGTTGCGCAAATATTTTTGCATTTTTTTTCGAAGTATTAATGACAGGAAGTTTAGTATGGGTAATTTATGCGCAGAAAAAAGAGCAAAAAAAATAGCCTGCCAGGAATCAATGTTCTGGCAGGCATTTCTATGTAAAAGCGGAGAGGGCGGGATTCGAACCCGCGGTACGCTTTAGACGTACGACAGTTTAGCAAACTGCTCCTTTCGGCCACTCAGGCACCTCTCCTTTCCCGTTTGGGATTGCAAATATACAGGCTCATTTTATTTTAACAAAACGGAGACCTGTTTTTTTATCTTTATTTTTTCAAAATGGCTATCAGGGATTTATTACACCTATATTATTGAATGTAATCGGGACAACATGAATAACTTTTACAGGCTTGCCATCTTTAATGGCAGGTAGCCAATTATCAATCAACTTTACCACTCTGACCGCCTCTGCATCCAGGCTCTTGTCTCCCTTTTTTACAAGATTATAGTTTGATGTGTTTCCGTTTTCATCAACCATAAAACTTACAAAGACTTTGCCTGTAGCACCACTCTTTATTGCTGAAACCGGATACCGTAAATTCTTTGCAATGGTTTCATAATAAGCATTGCGCCCACCTACAACCATAGGCTGGCGGTCAAGTACGGCATAAATAGTATCATTGTCGCTTATAATCTGATAATTTAATCCACTATTTTCAGGTTTGAAAGACACGATCTCATTTTTGCTATAATCATACTCCTGCTCTAAATCACCATTGGGATAGTAGTATTTCCAGATACCTGTTTTTTCATCATTCGTATAATCTCCGATAATCAATACGTTTTTTTTATAGCCATAGGTTATCCAGGTACTGTCTTTCTTGTTGAGTTTATAATGTCCCTCTTTCACCAGAATATTATTCATCCATTTTTTATATGCACCATGTTTTACCTTTTTGGCATCTTTCAATACATAATATTCTTCTTTGATTTTGGTAATGGGATTGGAAGCAGTCTCATCCGTTACTTTCTTTAATTCCTGACCAGCGGCCGTTAATGCACCTAGCATAAAGGCCACGATAATTAGTTTTTTCATAGTCACCTAGATTTTAGTTTTATATTAATTTTGTGAGATTTCTTTAAGAGGATTTATGAGGTCGTATTGTCAAAAATTATCGGCACTACATGAATAACCTTTACGGGTTTGCCATCCAATATGCCCGGAAGCCATTTATCTATTAATTTTAAAACTCTGATGGCTTCATTATCAAGACTTTTATTCCCTTTTCTTACTACTTTAAAATCTGATGTTTTCCCGGTTTCATCAACCATAAAACTGACAAATACCTTGCCCCCTTTATTATGTTTCATAGCAGCAGGAGGATAGCGTAGATGCCTTGCAACCTGTTCAAAATAACCATAAGACCCTCCAATAACCAAAGGCG
>CALRLS020000059.1:0-16200 GCA_943368815.1 Cyanobium sp. NIES-981 | reverse complement strand
CGTCCCAATTGGCGTAAATCATCAGGGCATCGTATTTAGCCAGATTTTTAGGATTAATGTCTTCCAGGTGGTCAGTATAGGTGAAATTGACCCCCTTTGCTCCCAAAGCCTCCATCAATGTAGGAAGTCTTTCAACCGGCGTGTGATGTCCGTTATCGCCAAGAAATAAAATTTCCAGGCGGCGGGCTTTCTGGGCTTGAACGCCTTGCCATAGCAGAACGATCAAGAGTATTAATGTTTTTTTCATACAATATTTAAAAAGCAGAGTTTATTAATTGTAGTGATAGGTCACCTCACCCTCTAAATCTCCCTCTCCCGAGGGAGAGGGAGACTTTTCTAGCCCCTCTCTCTTGGGAGAGGGGTTGGGGTGAGGTAAAAAAGATTATCTGGCCCCAAAAACTTTTGAAACGTTTTCATAATCCGGTATTATACATTATTGAAGTCAGGCAAGTACATAATTTTACCGCCTTGCATAGCTGATTCATGTGCCAGAATACCCACGCTTGTCCAGTTAGCTGATTGCGCAGCGTTCGGGAAAGGGTCGCGGTCTTCGATAAGCGCCATCAGGAATTCGTGGGCTAAATGAGGGTGTGAACCACCATGACCCGAACCCTGAGTAAATGATAAGTGGTTGTTTTCGCCTAAATCATATACACCCTTGGTCGTGAAATCCTGAATGCCTTCGGGTAATAAATGTGCGTAGTCTTTCACAGTTACTTTTTCCGGAATCTCGTGCTCCGGTTTTTTCGCTGTATGAATGATATGTTCCTCATTTTCTACCAATGCCCACTCAAACGATTTTTTTGAGCCATAAACCTCGAAGCTTTCTCTGTACTGACGGGCAACATCAAACAATGAACGATATACATAGGCACTCAAATCACTGTCTTTGAATTTGATATGAGCTGACTCAACTGCGAATGGAGAATTATGTATCTGAGCCAGTTCTTCGCGGATAGTACCTGAACCAAAGCATGAAACGTATTCGGCTTCCAGTTTCAATAAACCGGCTACAGGACCTACGCAATGTGTTGCATAGTGCATAGGGGGTAAGCCCGGCCAGTAATCAGGCCATCCGTCCATATCCTGCTGGTGACTTGCTTTCAGGAACTGTACTTTGCCCAATTCGCCTTTTTCATAAAGTTCCTTTACAAATAAAAACTCACGAGCATATACCACCGTTTCCATCATCATGTATTTCTTACCTGTCTCTTTGCAGGCTTTTACAATGGCCATGCAATCTTCAACTGAAGTGGCCATTGGTACAGTACAGGCAACGTGCTTTCCTGCATACAAGGCTTTCAGGCTTTGTTCGGCATGGTTTGGTATAGGTGAGTTGATATGTACTGCATCAATATCCGGGTCTTTGAGCAATTCCTCATAATCAGAATAGCGTTTTTCGATGCCGAAGGCATCACCAATCTGATTAAGTTTCTCTACATTCCGCTGGCAGATGGCATACATATTGGCATGCGGATGGCGCTGATAAATAGGGATAAACTCGGCACCAAAGCCAAGCCCGATGATAGCAATATTGATCTTTTTTGACATGGTTGAATTATTTTAGCTTAGTGCCAAATCGGCTAATCGTTAATAGGGGATACTCGGTGTACCCGCATTTTCGGCAAGGCTATTTTTTAAAAATTTAAGACTATCTTCCATTAATTGTGTTTCTGAAACGAACATCTGGCGCCAGATATTGGCCACTGCCAGTTTCTGACTGAATGCTTCTACTGATAACCAGCCATCGTATTTGATGTCCTTCAAAGCCTTGAAAACATCTTCCCAGTTTACATTTCCTGTGCCAACAGTGCTTCGGTCGTTTTCTGAAACCTGTACATGCACCAGATGTTTCGATAGTTTTCTGATGGCATCGCCCAGATTCTTCTCTTCTATATTGGCATGAAAGGTATCAAACATAATTTTGCAGGCAGGGTGGTCAATGTCTTCTACCAGTTTTAATAATTCGTCACTTGACGAAACGAGATAACTTTCAAACCGATTGAGGTATTCAAGCCCTAAAGTAATACCAAAGCTATCTGCATAGTCGGCTAATTCTCTCAGGTTATCTACTGCCCAGCGCCATTCCTGTTCAGTAGCGGCTTGCCCTGTAAATTGTCCTAATGCCGAGTGATAGGGCCCATTGAGTAAATTTGCTCCTAATACCATGGCACAGTCAACAGCCAGTTTATTGCGTTCTAAAGTTGCTTTTCTGATGGCAGGGTCTGGGCTTATCTGGTTAAAATCCGGGCCGCAGATGGTTACTGCAATTCTGTCCAACTCCAACTCATCCAGTTTTTCGCGCCACTTATACCAGTGCGTCGGGTCCGTATCAAAAATGGGCACCTCAACCCCGTCAAAACCAAGCGCTTTTATTTGTTCTAATACCGGAAAAAGACTCTCGTTAATTTCTGTTCCCCATAAAAGGAGATTCATTCCAAACTTCATACAGATTTTTTAAAATTTCACATTACAAAATTATCTTAAAATAGTACAAAAAAATAAGCCTAATTTTACTAATGATGACTGTATTTTGACTTTATTTGTTTTTATATTTAAATTTATGGTTAAAATTCAGAATAGTATACCATGAAGCCTCTGCTTAAAAAATCGGTCGAAAGCGCTGTGTATTCCTTTACCTTAAAGGAACTGATAGAACCTCATTTTGACCCGAACTGGCATTTTCACCCACATTACCAGTTATTTACGGTGTTGGAGGGAAGCGGCACAAGATTCATCGGAGATAATATCCGACATTTTGAGGCGGGGGATACCGTTTTTCTTGGGCCAAATATCCCCCACTTATGGCAGAGCGACCGGGCTTATTTTGACCATAATTCAGATTTGAGTACACATGGTATCGTTATTTATTTTACAGAAGATTTTCTGGGGAATGGTTTTTTTGAAAAAAGCGAAATGCATGGTCTGAAGCAATTATTGGAAAGAGGAGAGCGTGGACTGGATATATTTGGCGAGAGCAGAAACTATATCAGACAAGAATTACAGAGTCTGCACCATCTGGAAGGTTTTGAGCGGATAATGAAATTTTTGTCTATGTTGCATCACTTGTCTCATTCAACAGAATGTGATTATATTGCCAGTTTTGGTTATGTAAATACACATAAGGTTTCAGAAACAGAGCGTATGCAGAAAGTACACGAATATGTAATGAAACATTTTAAAGAAGAAGTGCGTCTGAGTGAACTGGCCTCTCTGGTAAGCATGAGTGATTCTGCTTTTTGCCGATATTTCAAGAGCCGGACAAACAAACCCTTTTTTGATTTTATTGCTGAGATTCGTATCGGTCATGCCTGTAAGCTTTTGCATGAGGGAAATCTGAGTATTACACAGGTAGCTTATGAGAGCGGTTATAATACTATTTCTAATTTTAATCGACAGTTCAAAGAAATTACCGGGAAAACGCCGCTTATATATCAGAAGGAATATACCATGGGAATAAGGTAAATTTACCGCAGAATAAAAATTCCAAAAATATTGTCTTTAATGCTTGCAGACGGGGTATATTTGTAGAGGATGAGTAAAGATAAGATGATGTTTTTTCGAGAGAGAAGACATCATCTTTTTTTTAACCTTAGTTTCAATAACCATTTATTATTTAATTATGAAACGACGTTCATTCCTTGGCCTGGCTGCTTCAAGCGCTATCCTGCTCAATCAATCTACCTTTGCTCATACCGTTAAGCCTTCTAAAGTAGTTATTTTAGGAGCAGGTTTTTCGGGACTTTCTGCCGCCTTAACACTTTTTGACAAAAAGATAGATTTTGTGATTCTGGAATCACGCAACCGGATTGGTGGGCGGGTGTTTACCCATAAAATTGATGAGCAGGCTGATTTGAGAGTAGAATTGGGTGCCGAATGGGTGGGGGACTCGCACATAGAAGTAAAGAACCTATGCGAACGTTTCAGGATTCAATTGAATGATAATCGGTTCGATACGGATTTGTATTTCAGAGGGAAATACAGCAAAGTAAATAAATGGGATTTTGATGCCGATTGGAAGAAAAAACTGGAGGGTTTGCTGGAATCATTCAGAAAGCTGACTGGTGAACAACAGAAACTATTTGACCGCCTGGACTGGTGGAGGTATCTTGTTAATAACGGTATCCCGGAAAATGACCTGTATTTCAGAGAATTGATGGACAGTACAGATTTTGGAGAAAGTATCAGACATGTATCAGCCTATGCTGCTATTGGCGAATATGCTTTTTCGAGCAAGAAAAACGAGATGGATTTCAAGATGGAAGGTGGAAATAGTACATTAGCTGATAAGATTGCAGACGAGATTGGGAGAGAAAAGATACTGACCGACCATCATGTGGAGGCCATTATCCAGAAAGGTAAAGGTGTTAGCGTAAAATGTGCTAATGGAAAAACTTTTGAGGCTGACAGGCTTATCTGTACTGTTCCGACTTTTGCTTTGAGTCAGATTAACTTCTCACCAGCACTACCAAAAACAAAATTACATGCGCTGGATGCATTACAATATGCACGTATCAATAAATGTGTAGGCTTGTTTAGCCAGCGTTTCTGGAAACGTGAAGACTTTGATATGATTACCGATACCCCGGCGCATTATTTCTATCATGCCACTAAAAACCAGCATAATGCTAAAGGAGCGCTTACTTCATATAGTATCGGCGAAAAGGCAGATATGTTTGGCTGGCATGGTGACGATTACCGCAAACAAACTATTATAGATTCTATCAGACCCATAGGTGATGCCCGGAATTATCTGCAAAAAGTAGTTAATTATAACTGGGGACAGGACAAGTATTCTAAAGGAGCATACGCTATTTACGGCACAGGGCAATGGTTTACGTTGCAGCCTGAATTGAAAAAGCCCCACTTCAATGTACATTTTGCTGGTGAGCATCTGGCCGAATGGCAGGGCTTTATGGAAGGTGCCATTGTGTCTGGTCGTGATGCTGTTCTGGAGGCAATAAAATAAATGGTACTTAAACACCACCAAGGCGGCCACCGTCAACAGGAATACTTGCGCCATTAATAGACCCTGCAGCAGGCGAGCATAAAAAAGCGATGACTGCACCTGTTTCTTCCGGTGCCGTGAATCTGCCAATAGGAATATCTTTCAATAGTTCCTTTTCAATGGCTTCTATGCTTTTATTGCTTGCTTTGGCTCTTGTTTCGTTTATCTTTTCCAATCGGGCTGTGGTGGTATAGCCGGGCAATACATTATTGGTTGTAATACCATATTTGCCCAATTCGTTAGCCATTGATTTTGCCCAATTGCCCATGGCTCCTCGGATTGTATTGGAAACACCTAAACCTACAATGGGCTGTTTCATACCTACTGAAGTGACATTTATAATTCGCCCGAAACCTGCCTCTTTCATGCCAGGTACTACGGTTTGTGCAAGCAATTGTGCTGCTACTACGTGCTCCTTAAAGGTTTGGGTGAATTGTACAACATCGGCATCAATGATAGCGCCACTGGAAGGACCACCTGTATTATTTACCAGAATGTGTACTTCCGGATATTTGGCTATATATCTTTCTATTTTAGGTTTTATCTGAGCGGTTTTAGAAAAATCAATTACCAAATAGCGGTGGACCTGGTGTTTCTGGTTTTTCTTTAGTGGCAATTCCTTTAAAACTTCTTTTAATTTAGCTTTGTTGCGGGCTACCAATGTAATATTGGCGCCTAATAATGCTAATTCTATGGCGGCTGCTTTACCGATTCCCTGTGTACTTCCGCAAACCAATGCGGTTTTGCCTGTTAAATCAAGATTCATTCCTTTGTGTTTTTTGTAAAGGTACAAAAAACCCCTAACCGTAGCGACGGACCGTCCCTAAAGGGGGACTTTTTTAAAAATTGATTAAAAGCCGCTAGCCGTCGGGCGGACTGTCCCTAAAGGGGGGGAACTCGTTTAAACTCGTTTCCAAGTGGTGAGTAATTCCCCTTTAGGGGTTAGAGGTTATTTCTTTGCAACAATTTTCATCTGTAATTCAATCTCATCCGAAACAGCTTGATCAGCTAAATTATCGTAGAACTTCCCTGATGCATAGCGGATACCCCAATCTGTTCTATCAATCACGACTTTGCCGTTCGCGTTGATAATCCCGTCTGTAATTTCCATTCTGGCCGGGAAAGTAACTGGGCGTGTAATACCTTTAATAGTCAGGTTTCCTGTAACTTTCAAATTTTCACGAACCCCATACTCAACCTTAGTAATGGAAAATGTAGCAATGGGGAATTTTTCGACATCAAAATAATCAGCAGATTTCAAATGTTTAATAGGCGTATTTTTATCGGTCTTGTCTGCAAATTCAATAGTATTCATATCTATTTCAACCGTACCACCAACAAGTTTATCTTTTTCAATCATCAATTCACCTTTTGATAGATGCACATATCCTATATGTTCCTTCTCAACAGAAAAGACCATGAAACCTTCCCATGTTACAACACTTTTGTTTGTATCTATCATATATTTTTGTCCACGAGATGTAGTGCTTGCCGATGCATTATTTTTATTCCCCTCTTTTGCAGATTCACTGCAACCGAAGAATATAAGAGCACTCATTAAAATTAAGCAAGTAACTGATAACTTGTTGTTCATTATGTTAGATTAAAATAAATTGAGAAGAATGTTTTTAGTGTATGAGATTAGCGATTTAAAAGCGTACAAAACTCAATGCTGTGCGTTCGTGGTTTAGAGCATGTTTAAAAATTATTGTTCGACCTACAAAGGCATCTTTTTTAGCTATACTGCGTTACATTTTTTCGATGTAGCTGCTGCCTACATCTGTAAAATGCGCCTTGTCTAGCTAAAAAATCTGTCCTTTTCGGTCAAAAAAACAAAATTTAAACATGCTCTTATTTAATATTTTCTTTCAAAAGAATTGCCATTGAATCGATATACACCATTTCCTCCAAACCATAATTCTCCTTGCTTGCTTTTATGTATAGTCCAAATGAATTGATTCCCAAGTCCATCCGCTTTAGTAAAATTTTTCACCGAATTGCCATCATATCTCCATACACCAGACTCTACAGTTCCAAACCAAATATTCCCTGAATCATCCTCTCCAATGGAAAAAACTCGCTCAAGAGAATTGCCTTTGGTGTCCTCCTTTTTCAGTTTTTGTTGTTCTGTAAAATTGACTACTTTTTTTCCATCATATTTAAGAACACCAATTCCATTATTACCAATCCAAAGATTCCCTTTGCTATCTTCCATTATACTGCGGATATGTAAATGCCCTGTCTCGTCATTTAAACTCAAACTAGAATCTTTTATTACTGTAAAATCTGACCCATTATATCCAATCAATGCACCATAAGTTCCAAACCAAACCGCGCCATTTTTACCTCTGACAAAATTTGTTGAAATTGAATAGTGATTTTCTTGCCCTGTTTTTGTTTTAACAGGCAATGTACGATAAAAAAGGTTTTTTCCATCAAACTGATACACCCCCGGATTCCGTTCAAGTTTGTTGTAGCCTGCTGTTTCATCGCCTTTAAACCAAAGGTCACTATCGGATAATTTCCATAGTGTTGTCGAATCATAATTCATTTCTTTATATATAGTCATTTTTTGACCATCATAAATACTTAATCCTTTGCCACATTCAAACCAGATTATGCCATTTTTATCTTCATAAATGTTCCTTACCTGGTTGTCACTTAATCCGTTTTCTGTTGTGAAATATCGGTACTCCCCCTTATGAAGCAAACATGCGCCTTCGTTGTGACTGCCAAACCAAATATTTCCCTTACTATCTTCTAAAATTGAACGAACCGCTGTTGTGTATTTCAACAATTTGCTGTCAGTTTGATTTCCCTTATTTGATTGACTTTGACCACTACAAGAGTTTGTCATAACAATCAAAAATGCCCAGCATAGGATAAAAATATTTTGTCTATGTAATTTAATTTTCATTGTAACGATGTTTTAGTCTGACGCACTTATTGTAAGCTGAAGTTCCTCTTTTATCAACAGTAAGTTAGTATTAATCTGCTGGCTACTTTACTTTTAAAGTCCTTAAACGTTTTTAATTTATACTCCGGATAGGATTCGCTGTATTCACCAGATAAATCAAATAATCAATCCCGAACGCAACGAACAGATTCTGCGTAAGAAACAGAGCCAGGGAAACGGAACGCTTTTGTTTTAAGTGGTTTTTCCCCGGGGCCACCATAACTGAAGTTCCATCCCCAGGCTTTACCCTCCTCACCCGTGAGTGTGGACGTCCACCAGAAACCCATAACACTCATCACCTCATAAAGATTATTTCGGCGAATACCTCCAGGAAGAGCGTCAAACCCGCTGCTATTAGTACCGTTGCCGTCTTCGGCCCAACCTTTGACGCTTTTCAGGGCTTCGCTGGCCTTGTCCATTCCACCGAATTGATTTACCAGCATAGACCATTCGCTATCCGTTGCTAAATGCCAACCGCTGGGGCAGGCTTTTTTTGCTGCTTCCCAGGTGTAAAGCAAGCCCAACTCTTTTCGATTGCTCTCTTTATCATCATAAGCGTAGCTCCCTTGCACTTTGTAGTTCAGGTTTTGGGCCATCCAGGTAACGATGTTGTCAGTCAAAGCATTTTTAAAGCTGAACGTTTTATACGTTTGCCCATCGCGTGAGTCGGTAAAAGTGCCTGTGGGTTGGGCAATCCCTGCCTGAGTAAAAAACGCAGTAATTAAAATTAAGTAAGTGATTGATAGCTTATTGTTCATACTATAAATGATATTGATTACTGATAATTGACAAATGATTGTAAACCCAGCCATACACATCATTGCTGAGTTTAGCATTTTTCAACATCCTTTATTGGGTATGACATAAATCACGTTGCCCGAAACAGATAAATTGAAGCCGAAATTTTTTGTAGGAGGAAGTACTAGCCGTTGCCATGTTTTGCCCATATCAGCTGACCGGAATATACCATCTGCACGACCACATATTAAATATTTACCCATTTGTTTAATAGATAAAATATCCGATGAAGATTTGAGTAAGCCTACTTTTCTCATGAATACACTACTCCAGGAAGGCTGAAGGTCTTTGCCTATCGCATTCCAGGTTTTTCCACTATCCATTGAAATGTGTACGGTATTTGTTTTGGTAACTCTATTGTTTACTATAGCAGCAAATCCTCCAACTATACGTTCCACAGCCATGCCAACACCCCCTTCATTCAGCACGAGATCCCAATTCTGCCCATCATCGGTCGATCTCAATATTCCATCTTTGTAAGTAGCCATAAGTACACCTTTCGACTCCATCAATTTCATTGCCAAGCCCCCTGTATGCACTTTTTCCCAGGTTTTTCCATGGTTAGTTGATCTGAAAAGAATGTTGCTGGCATTGATGAAAGCTGTGCCTCCTGCAGTTTCAAAAATGTTGGTTACCTGTCTCTCTTTATAATTCTTGTACATCCAGTCTATCGTTTTGTCTAAGCGCACAGCTTGTTCTTGAAAATCTGTGTACACGGGCGACCAATCACTCGTTCCGTTAATTTTTTTTACAAATTGACCCCTGAAATCATAGGCAAGTATCCCATTCTTGCCAGGAGTAATGTTACGTTGTATACCGGGGAAAACCTCTTTTGTCCAAAAAGTAGTTGTAGAATTTGGTTCAGTATGATAAACCCCATTGCCGGCACGTAAATAGAGCCCACGGTCATTTGCAATTACACCTTCTCTCCACACACCTTCTCTCTGCAATTTTTCAGGCAGCCCTTTGCTAATGTCCTGCCAGGTTTGTCCACCATCAGTAGATTTAAAAATGATGTTGGCAATCTCCGATGATTCGCCATCTTTGAGTGGTTTCTTTTTTGCTTCCTTTTCTTTCAGCACAAAAGAATTTAGCAGAAATACAACCAGAAGCATAGCCGGAATAAATACAAATAATTTTTTCATATTTTTTTAATTTGAAGTAAAATCCTATTAATTAGCGGAGAGTAGTAGGTGGGGCAATTGCTTTAATTATGGCTTATAATCATTAGCCTTTTTCCATACATCCTTATTGTGTACAAGAACCTCAATAATGGCTCCTTCTTTATTTTTAGTAAACTTTAGCGGGTAATTTCTTATTTCATTAAAAAATTCCAGTTCAGACTGTTGATCAAAAGTAATTTCTCCTCCATTCCATGTTTCAATTAAACCCAGATGGCCATTTTTGGTTATTATCTTTATATACACGTTTTTTCCAGGTTCAAATTGAAAGGTATAGTATCCTTCGTAAGCTTTAAAATCATCATTCCTTTGTAAGTCCAAATCCTGAAAATCAAAACTAAAATCAATATTTGGCGAAATGCCTTTCATTTTAATTGATTGTGCCTTGCCTTTTTCATCTAATGAAAACATGGCCAATGCATCGGCATTCATAGCCTGATATTCCCATTTTATAGCAAATGTATTGGCGTTATAAAAAGCCATCGGACCATTTAATTTTGGAGAGCGGTAAGATTTGAACCATAAATTTTTGTCCTTTTCAAACACTTCAATTTTTCCAAACCAACGGTCCTCATATATTCCGATAAAGTCTGCGTTTTTTACTTTTACTGTTTTTGCTGATTCAACTTTTTCCCAGACCTTTTTTGTTACTTCATCACTCATATTCTTTTGATATTGCATCCATCCTGCTATTTTATCCGTCCAGCCATAATCGTCCAACCCAAGATAACTGTCACCAATAGTACCCGAAATCGCCGAAAAAAGTGCGCCGCCCTCATCTGAATTGGTTAATATGACGATTCCCAGATTTAAATCAGGGTACATAGTTACTTCGGATATCATTCCCGGTAAACCACCACTGTGCGATACTTTTAAATTTCCTTTCACATCGGTTACGAACCAACCTAAACCATAACCGTTAAAATGAGAATTGTATCTTGGGAATCGATTAGTTTCTAAAACAGTATGTAAGCGCCACATTTCATTGTGGTTTTTCGAAGAAAATAATGATGTTTTTAAATCAGCTCCATATTTACCTCTGTTTAATTGAGCCAGCATCCATTTTGACATATCCGCCACATTCGACAATATTCCGCCGGCAGGGCTATCCAGTCCTACACCTTGGGCGTCAATTGCCTTTATGGATCCAGACACTGCTGAGTGCGGTGTTGCCCGATTGCTTTTGTCTTTTATCAGGCTACCAACAAATGTATTTTTCATTTGTAAAGGCTCAATGATTCGTTTCTGGACAAATGCGTCATAACTCATGCCGCTAGCTCTGGCAATTACTTCCCCTGCCACGATATACAGTAAATTATCATAATCATATTTGGTTCGAAAAGCAGAAACAGGTTTAAAGTATTGAAAGCTCGTCAAAACATCCTTTATGGTAAAATTGGAGCCATCAGGAAAAAACATCAAATCACCTGCCCCTAATCCGAGTCCGCTGCGATGCGTTAAAAGATCCTGTATATTAAAGTTCTCCGTTACATAATCATTATACATTTTGAATTCAGGCAGGTGGTCTTTTACTTTATCGGTCCATTTCAGTTTCCCTTCATCCTCCAAAATAGAAAGCGCAGCCGTTGTAAATGCTTTGGTATTTGAGCCAATCTGAAAATTGGTGTATTCATTCACCTTTTCTTTTGTTGTAACAGAAGCAAGCCCATACCCTTTTTGGTGAATCACTTTACCATCTTTCACAATGGCTACAGCTGCGCCGGCTACCTTAAACTTTTCCAGAGCATTTTCCATTAATGAATCAATTTTTTGAGACGTTAATTGGGCAATGGTTTCAGTGGATACAAAAAGTATAAGGAGCACTGATGTTAAAAGAGTTGCTGTTTTTTTCATGGGTTTATTTTGAAAGTTAGATTTTAGATTGTTGTACGTGATATGCTGCCGACCATTTGGGGCTCATGAAATTGTAAGCCATACGCCTTATTGCTGACCGGCTGAACTTTTAAAATCAGCGACTTCCTTTCCATCTGCCCTAAGCGTAGCCTAATAGAACCGCCGAGCAGGGTCATTGCGCCAAAGAACATCAACCTCACCGAACCAAATATCGCCTTTTCTATCTTCTGTTTACAACTTAGCCTTTATCTCATTCAATACATTTACTAATGTCTCTTTTACATCCGGGTCAACTTTGTCTTGATTTAATTGAAGCAGATCGATGGCATTTTGTTTTTGATTATTGGCTGAATACGCTTTTGCTAAGGCAATGATGAATAAATGATTTTCAGCATAAATCTTATGCAGCTTTTCAAAATATAGAACTGCTTCCTGTTTGGTTTTAGTTTCTGCTAATTTCTCGCCGATTTGTATCAGCTTATTATAGTTTATGTAGGTCAGTTCATATTCATCGTACGCCATTTCAGTTTTAATATATTTCTCAAAAGCGTTCAATGCTTTTTTTGTGCCAAGGGACTGAATCAAAGAATCAAGGCGTGTAGAGATTTGCTTTTTATTTACATTGAGCGGTTTTACTCCCGCCAATACCTTTTTTAAATAGGCAGTTGAGTTAACATAAGCAATTCTTTCACCTGTTTTAAGGTCTAATTGACTATTTGAGAAAATACCAATCAACTTGCCATTTTCATCCAATATAGGTGAGCCGCTTGCCCCACCCAGAAAAGCAGTTCTTATAGCAGGGTCATTAAATTTTATTAATAGCGTGTTGCCTTCTTTCTTATTTATATGCCCTTCTGCTGTCAGTGTTTTATCAAAACGGTAAGGATTGCCTATCAGGTAGACTTTATCCCCAACCTTCACAGGCTCTTCCCTGAGTCTGACAGGCTGGATATTAGGAGAAACATATTTAGTGCTAAACACCAGCCAGTCTCTTTGGAGTACCCCATTATCGGGGCCATCAAAAAGCTTTTCATTTGGGTCTTCATTAATCAATCGGTCAATAATCACAGAATCAACAGGATTGTGCTTAGGATACATTTTCCATGTTTTCAGGTGGTCGTTGATATAGACTTTGTCTGATGCTTTGTTTCTTGCTACCCATATTACATGCTTGGCTGTAATAGCTAAAGTATCTTTTCCGGTATCCAAGAGGAAACCACTGGCGGCATAAGTAATAGTAGGGTCTTCGTATTTATTGCCGTTTTTATAGGTCACGTCATTTACTAAGGCAATCTGAGGCCATTGTTCTTTGGGTTTTAGCAACCAGGATTCTTTGACCTGCCCGAAGCTAATAAGAGGTAAAAGATACAATGCAATGCTTATTCTTTTTATCATGATATTTTAAAGGATTTTATTAAAGACCAGATTCATTGTAAGTCTAATATCGTTCGCTATCAAATCGTCCTTCACCTGAGCTAAAAAACTATAAGATTTATAAGTAATGCCCCATAAAGTACGGTTAATTGTTATTGTTGCCTGTGCTTTTAGCTTATCGCCTTCTGTAACGATAATAGCAGGAAAAGTAATCGCATTGCTTACGCCTTTCAGTGAGAGGTTTCCTGTAATGATATACTCGTTAGGTTTTGTACCGGGAGCGATTTTTGTGGTTTTAAAAGTAGCTGTAGGAAAGCGGTTAGTTGAGAAAAAATCATCGGAATGCAGATGTTCTTCCAGACCGTTTCCGCCTTTTCCTGTTTTTGGATCCGGATATATGATGCTTTTCATGTTAATCACAAAATTGCCTCCCTTTGCTTTTCCATTGGCAAAAGTTACGAATGTGCCGGAGGTCAGTTGTATGGTTCCTTCATGAGGCTTGCCAACAAACGGAACGTCTTGCCAGATAATCTTGCTTTCTTTATTGACAACCTCATAGCTAATATCAGCCGGAGTTTTTACTTGTGAAAATGTAGGATAGGAAAACAGGAATAAAATAATAAATAGCTTTTTCATTTTGTATAAAAAGAATATTAAGGTATTGATAATTAGTAATTTATGTCCAAAGTTGGTTTTTATTCATTCTCGATTTGTGTGTTATTCAATTGCCTCCAGCTTTAGCTGGAGGATTACTAAATTGAATCATCGCATTGGCTTTAGCCAAAATGGTATTCCATTTTTATTTATATTCGGTGCACTGCAAAAGTCCTAAATCTCATCTTTATTTAACTAAAATTTCATTGTGAGGCAATGCATATTGCTTGTCAAGTGTAAGCAATACAATCTGGTCTCCTTTTTTGCATTGAGATAATACCTTCTGAACATCTACTTTCATGAAATCTTCTTTCGAAAACAGGGTGATGGTCTGTGTCTCTTTCTCTTTAATAGCTACTTTAAAGGGTATTCTGTCAACTGCTTTATTTTCAGTGGGTGATAAATCGATTGTATTTACAGTTAAGTCTCCGGTAGCTTTCAGAGAGATTTCATTTTTGTAGCCTGTTTTGCTATACTGGTCTACTATCATTTTATTACCCAGGAAGGCAGCTGAGCAAACATGCTGGCTAAAACTGATTGTCGAAACGCCAAAACAGAGAAATGCGGCTGTGATAAGTTTTTTCATAAATAATTATTTTTTGATTGAACGATGGCTCAAATGTAGCCGTGTGAAAATGGGCAGAAGTAAAAAGAATGTAAAAAAGTGTAAATTGCATGTAATTCTGATGAATTTACCTCATCTTTACCCTACTTTTGTCAGATTATGAAACCCAGGATTTACATCATTTGTCTTGCTGTATTTGCCGCTATCGCGCTTTCGGCAGGAACCCTTACAGTTAATGACTCGCAGGAATTTTTAGAGAAGCGAGCCATATTGGTTGTGCGCGAAATCGGGCATCAATTATTGCAGCACTCGGGAGATTCTACCTCCAGGGTGTTACCAGTGAAAAAGATTGATAAAAATACTTTTCAACTGGAGTTTCAGAGCAAATTTGCGTTTGTTCCGGATACCCTTGTAAAGATTGTTCATCAGCGACTAAGCTCCGCTCAATTACCCCTTGATTATATGGTAAACGTATATAACTGCGTTAGTCCTGAAATTGTGTTCGGGTACGAAATGAGAAGCAAAAAGAATGATATAGTAGCATGCCTTGGAAGAACACAAGCCGTTGATTGTTATAAGATTCAGATAGAGTTTACCCGTGATTATAATACTTCAAAATCTATGAATCTTTGGTGGGCAGTTGGATTTATTCTGATTGGAGGTACACTTTTTTCATTGTTTAATAAAAGTATTTTTCAGAAGAAAACGCAAGTAGTTGCTGATACTTTACCTGTGGATGAAACACCTTTTGTTGGTATCGGGAAATATACTTTTTATACAGAAAGAGCCTTGTTGAAAAATGGAGATGAACAATTGGAGTTGTCGGATAAAGAAGCAAAATTGCTGAGTATATTTGCGGCAAATCAGAATCAGGTAATAGAACGCGACAGGCTGTTGAAAGAGGTTTGGGAAGACGAGGGCGTGTTTGTAGTTGGCAGAAGTCTGGATGTGTTTGTATCTAAACTAAGGAAAAAGCTACAGGGTGACGAGGCCATCAGGATTACCAGTATTCACGGCAAGGGATACAAACTGGAAGTAGTGGCTTAACACAAAAGAAAAACAATCGTAATGATTTCGTTAAATCAGGCTTTTCATATTAAGTAATTAAGAATTCTGAGTAATCTTTTCCATTCATACTGCAAATTTATCCTCCTGTAGTAATTTTGGTTTTCTCGTAATATTTTTATCTTTTTCTTGCCAAAATTAGTAACTTTACCGAAATTATGGAGGACTATATAATTGAGCTACTACAGCACCTATAAAATGATCTCTATAGGTTTTTTAAAAAGCAAACACGCTTATGGAAGAAGAAATAATAGATATAGAAAGATATTCTGAAAAAGAAAAATACGCTGTCTTTGATAAAGAGTTTATGCCACACATAGACTCAATGTATAATTTTGCTTTTCGATTAACAAACGATGAGGACGATGCCAACGACCTTGTGCAGGATACATACCTGAAAGCTTTTCGATTTATCAATTCATTTGAACGTGGAACTAATGCAAAAGCATGGTTGTTTAGAATACTGAAAAACAGTTTCATTAACGACTATCGCAAGAAAAGTAAGGAGCCCTCAAAGGTTGATTATCAGGACGTTGAAACCACATACAATTCGGTAGAAGATGCTGAAATGGATGCCACTACCGACTTGCGTACGGAGACTGTTCAGGACATGATTGGCGATGAAGTTGCCAATGCGTTGAATAGCTTGCCGGTTGATTTTCGTACAGTAATTATCCTTTGTGATATTGAAGGATTTACCTACGAAGAGATGGCAAAGATTCTGGATATTCCTATCGGAACGGTA
>CALRLS020000058.1:0-16307 GCA_943368815.1 Cyanobium sp. NIES-981 | reverse complement strand
CTGTATTGTTCTACGGAGCCTCTTTGGGCGGTATCGGCGTGACAGCATGGAAGCGCTCAGCACAAGGTGAAGACCTTCGGAATGAGTTACCTACCTTTGTTAAGGTTCCGGGTATGCCTTACAGGGCAATGAAAGCCACGCTACAGCATTATGTAACCCGTACAGGGGTGAGGGCGGTATTATGGCAACAAGGTGAAAGCGATAACAATACTTCTTCTAATGCCTATTTCAATAATCTCAAAATTCTCATTGAAACGAGCAGGAGAGATAGTGGAAAAGACAATTTAGCATGGGTAGTGGCCAGGTCATCGCGTAATCCTGATTTTCATCAGAATGTGATTGATGGGCAGAATATTACTATCGATCAGGTTCCATCAGTGTTCAGAGGTCCAAACACCGACGAAATCGTGGGGCCTGCTTTTAGGGCTGATGGTATCCATTTTCATAACGAAGGGCTAAACAGAGCTGCAGAGTATTGGAATGCGGCTTTAGATGATAACTTTTTTGCCGCAACATATCCACAGGAGTCCAGAGGGCTGGTAAGCGTTAGTTTATCGTGCAACCCGTCTAATCCGAATAATAGATTTACCATTCAGGTGAATGGCAACTATAATAGTTTTAACTGGAGCAATGGTGTCAATGGTCGTTCTATTACCGTAAATAATGGCAGTTATACTGTTAAAACTACTGACGGCGCAGGCAATGTTATGTTTTCACAGCCTGTACCTATTTCTCCTAACAATCCTGTAGTTCAGCCATTTATTAATGTTACCGGGCAAACCACCTTTTGTGATGGTGGTAGTGTAGCATTGACCTCAAGTGAGCAGGGTGGGAATGTCTGGAGTAATGGTGAACGCGGACGGACGATAGTTGCCCGTACATCGGGTAATTATGTATTGACGAACTATAGCTTAAACGGCTGCCCGTCTGTGTCAGGTGGGGTTACAGTAAATGTTAATCCTTTACCTGATAATACTATCATGGCAACGAAGGAATTGCCCATTTGTCCGGATGAAAGTGTATTTCTGGTAACCAACAATTTTGGGGATGTGTCATATCTCTGGAGTAACAATGCTAACACACAGAACATTGAAGTAAGGGATGCAGGCACTTACAGCCTTAGAGTAAGAGACAAAAATGGCTGTGAATCTACCAGTTTTATTAATGTAAGCTTAAGAAACCGACCCTTTACTGATATAATACCTGACGGCCCAACAGTCTTTTGCCTTGGTAAAAGTGTAAATCTTCAGCCGGGAGGAGATTTTAACGGCTATTTATGGAGTACCGGAAGCAGTGATAAAATAGTCAATATTAAAGAGAGCGGTGAGTATTCTCTGCGGGTAAAAGATGGCTTTGGTTGTTTTTCATTGCCTGTTTCAAAGAGTATAACGGTCAATCCGCTACCTGCTGTCAAAATTGCAGCCACCGGCCTCGAACAGTTTTGTCCGGGTAATGGGGTTAATCTGGCCGCAGGCTCAGACCAGAACTTTGTCTATATGTGGAACACAGGAGCCGAAAGTAAATCGGTTACGATTAACAATCCGGGCCTTTATACATTAAAGGTGCGCGATGCGAATGGCTGTGAATCAGCATCGGATTCCATCAGGCTTAACTTTATACCGCCTCCATCGGTTTCAATTTCGACAGTCGATAATATCAATACCATCTGCGATGGTACCAGCGTAACGCTCAACGGTAGCAATGCCGTAAGTTATGCCTGGAGTACCGGAGCCACCTCAAAGGATATTTTAGTAAAGCAGGCAGGTAATTATACTCTTAAAATCAGGGATGAGAAAAATTGTGAGTCTGACCTTGTTTCGTTCAGTGTTTTTGTAAAAGAAACACCACCGGCTCCGGCTATAGAAAAAGATGGCGCTTATCAGACAACCGCTATTCCGGCCACGGTTATTCCGGGTCAATACTTTAACTGGAAACTTGATGACGCAACACTGAAGGATTCAACCGCTATTCTGAAAGTGCCAAAACAGGGTAATTTTGCTGTTCGCACTGTCCTGAAATATAATAACACCAACAACGGCTCATTGATTTGTTATTCTCCTTTTTCGCAGGCACTTAACTTCCTGATTCCTGTAGGTGATAATGGCATGAGTGTGTATCCGAATCCGAGCCCTACGGGATTGTTTACTATTGAGACTTTCAGCGATAGTCCGAATGCCAGAATAGATGTATTCAATTTGAAGGGAACGAATGTTTTTTCTGGAATTATCTCTGAATTGAAACAAAAGAAAGAACTAGACCTGAAATCACTCGAACCCGGGCTATATATCATCCGCCTTACCAGCGGAGATTTCAAAGCCACACAAAAACTCTTCCTCAAATTCTGATAGGCTTCAGCACCTGTTTAAATTTTCTTTGACCACGGAGGGCATATACCCTCTGTGGTCAAAGAACAATTTTTAAGCGGGCTTTCAATATTCAGCCCTTTTTTATTTTGTTTCTAAACTTTACTTAGTAATTTTGACACGCAATTCAGGTTGCAATGAAACGAAGCACTTTATCGTTATTAATGTAGGTCGCATATTAATAAAATCCTATATTAAGCAATACTTTACTTTATTATGAAAGAATACTTGCCATCTGATTTTCTTCCGATTTTGGTGCAGTTAATCGCTGCTATTGGTTTTATTGTCTTTACAATGATCGTTACACACTCAATTGGCCCGAAAAGACATAGTGCAAAAAAAGATGACCCTTTTGAGTGCGGTATTGAAGCACAGGGAGACGCCAGAACACCCATTTCGATAAAATACTTTCTGATAGCGATTTTGTTTGTGCTGTTTGATGTGGAAATTATCTTTATGTATCCATGGGCGGTAAACTTTTTGAAATTAGGCTGGTTTGGCTTTGTTGAAATGGTCGTTTTCTTAGCTTTATTGATGTCAGGTTTTTACTACGTCATCATGAAAGGTGTCCTTAGCTGGGATAAGGAATAAGTATCAGGTCGGGTGGTTAATCCGACACTTTTGTTTTAGGATGAATTAGTCTTGAACTATGATTAAACTGATTTCAGGATTTCACTGATTTTTTAAATTATTGCATTTTTGCATTAGTTTTGATTAGGATGAATTAACTGCTATTAAGTGCAATCATTTCAATCAGGTAAATCAAAGTTCAGACAAAAATCACTAAATTTTTTTCACAGATTTCTCAAAATTGTTTTGACTTAAGTATGTTCTTAGGCCTTTAGACAAGAAAAGATAAAGATTATGAGTTCAGTAAAAATGGTGGAAGCACCGGAAGGATTAGAGGGAGCAGGCTTCTTTGCTACTTCGTTAGACAAGGTTATCGGTATGGCACGCAGTTATTCACTATGGCCTTTGCCGTTTGCCACTTCTTGTTGTGGTATTGAGTTTATGGCTACCATGGGTTCACACTACGACATCTCGCGCTTTGGCTCTGAAAGACCAAGTTTCTCTCCTCGTCAGGCCGATTTATTGATGGTAATGGGTACCATTGCCAAGAAAATGGGCCCGATTGTGAAACAGGTGTATTTACAGATGGCAGAGCCTCGTTGGGTAATAGCAGTAGGCGCATGTGCATCGAGTGGGGGTATTTTTGACACCTATTCGGTATTACAGGGTATAGACCGCATTATTCCTGTTGATGTTTATGTACCGGGTTGTCCGCCTCGTCCTGAGCAGATTCTTGATGGTCTGATGCAGATACAGGAGTTGGCCAGAAACGAATCACTCCGTCGCAGAAACACCTCTGAGTACTCAGCCTTATTAGAATCATATAATATTCAGTAAAAAATTGAGTGATTTCGTTAACAATTGAGTGATTTAGTGAATGAGTGATTTAGTGATTATTTTTTTAATCGCTCATTCACTAAATCACTCAATCACTCAATAGAAAAGTCACTCAATAGAAATATCACTAATTAGACTTGCATGTTAAGTAATCAACAAATAGCAGAAGATTTATTAGCTCATTTTGGTGAAAATGTGAAGAATTTCGAGGAACCTTATGAGCTGCTTACTTTTACTACGAATCGTCAGAATATAATCAATCTGCTGGTATATCTCCATAAGCACGAAACATTCCGTTTCCGTTTTCTTACAGATTTATGCGGTATCCATTTGCCTGATAATAAAGGTGCTGAGTTCGGAGTGATTTATCATTTACATAGCCTGGAGAACAACAAGCGTGTTCGCATCAAAGTTTTTATGGCGGCTGATGATATCCACATTCCAACAGCTACGACCTTATATGCAACAGCCAACTGGATGGAGAGGGAAACCTACGATTTTTACGGAATTATCTTTGACGGACACCCGAATCTGAAGCGTATTCTGAATATTGACGAAATGGATTATTTCCCGATGAGAAAGGAGTATCCTTTAGAAGATGCAACCCGTGAGGATAAAATTGACGCACTTTTCGGAAGGTAATACGGATTGTTAATCCGTAATTTTCGAAAGAGAATATAAATTTGAACAATTAGCTTATCAGTATAAATATAAGAGGTTAATTGATAATTGAATACAATGGCAGAAGAACTGATTATCCCTAAAAACACTACTGATGCATTGGCCCTGAACAGGCCGATTGTTGAAGATACAGAATATACTACACTCAATCTGGGGCCTACACACCCCGCAACACATGGTATCTTCCAGAACGTGTTGAAAATGGACGGCGAAAAAATTGTATCAGGTGAGCAAACTGTTGGATATATTCACCGTGCATTCGAAAAAATTGCAGAACGTCGCCCTTTCTATCAGATTACCACCCTTACCGACCGTATGAACTATTGTTCGTCACCCATCAACAATATGGGCTGGCACATGACGGTAGAAAAACTGTTGGGTGTACAGGTGCCAAAACGTGCACAGTACATCAGGGTAATTATGATGGAGCTGGCTCGTATCGCTGACCACTTGATTTGTAACTCTATTCTTGGTGTAGATACCGGAGCCTATTCAGGCTTCTTATACCTGTTTCAGGAAAGAGAGAAGATATATGAGATATATGAAGAGATGTGCGGTGCCCGTCTGACAACCAATATGGGTCGTATCGGAGGCATGGAGCGTGATTTATCGCCAACCGCATTGAAGAAAATCAGACAGGCAGTATACCACGATTTACCAAAAGCATTAGCTGAATTTGAAAAGCTCTTCAACAGAAACAGAATATTTATTGACAGAGTAGTAAACGTTGGGCCAATCACAGCAGAACGTGCTTTGGAATACGGTTTTACTGGCCCTAATCTACGTGCAGCAGGTGTTGACTACGATGTGCGTGTGATGGAGCCTTACTCATCTTATGAAGATTTTGAATTTGATATTCCTGTAGGCCACAATGGTGATACCTACGACCGCTTCATGGTCAGAAACCAGGAAATGTGGGAAAGTATCAAAATCATTAAGCAAGCCATGGAGAACCTTCCTGAAGGACCCTACTACGCTAACGAAGACCACTACTATTTACCTCCGAAACAGGCGGTGTATAGCAACATGGAAGCGCTTATCTATCATTTCAAGATAGTGATGGGTGAAATAGATGCTCCGGTTGGAGAAGTCTACCATGCAGTTGAAGGAGGTAACGGCGAACTGGGTTTTTATCTGGTAAGCGATGGCGGCCGTGCTCCTTATCGTTTGCATTTCCGTCGCCCTTGTTTTATTTATTACCAGGCTTTTGCTGAAATGTGCAAAGGTGTTGCCATATCAGATGCCATAGCAATTATGAGTAGTCTCAATGTAATTGCAGGAGAATTAGATGCCTAAAATTTGATTACACAAAAATGACCGAAACAATAAATACGATAGCTTTTACTCCTGAACGTTTGGCCAAAGCCAAAGAAATGATAGCTCGTTATCCGGAAGGAAAACAGAAATCGGCTATTATGCCTATCATGCACCTGGCACAAGAGCAATTTGCATGGATGAGCCAGGATGTAATGGATTACGTTGCTTCATTGCTGGATATTACCCCGATAGAAGTATATGAAGTAGCAACTTTTTATACCATGTTTCATCTGGAACCTGTTGGCAAACATGTAATTGAGTATTGCCGCACTGGCCCTTGTGTATTGATGGGCGGTGAAGAAGTATATGCACACCTGACACAAAAACTAGGCGTTAAAAAAGGACAAACGACATCAGATGGTCTTTTTACACTGAAAGAAGTGGAATGTCTGGCTGCCTGTGGTTGGGGGCCGTGCTTCCAGATTCGTGAGAAGTATTACATGAATCTGACTAATGATAAGGTGGATGATATAATCAGAGAATTATCAAGATAAAATTATGTCTGAAATACCCCATTATAAATGTCCTAAATGTAGCGGTACTGATGCAATTGTGGATGAAATAAGAACAACCGGTGGGGCGATGTCGGCATTGTTTGATGTGCAAAATAAAAGGTTTACCTCGGTGACTTGCAAAAAATGCTCCTACACTGAGTTCTATAGAGTAAGCCGTGATAAAATAACCGAAGTATTTGATTTTTTAACATAGAATCATGAAGATATTAACCGAACATATTAACACACCGGGCATCGAGACTTTTGAGGTTTACCGCAAAAAAGGTGGTTATACGGCTGTTGAGAAAGTAATCAAAAAAATGACCCCTGAAGAGGTAGTGGAAGAAGTGAAGAAATCAGGTGTGCGCGGACGTGGCGGTGCGGGTTTCCCGATGGGGATGAAATGGTCTTTTCTGGCTAAACCGGAGGGTGTTCCGCGTTATCTGGTATGCAATGCCGATGAATCTGAGCCGGGTACTTTCAAAGACCATTACCTGATGAAGAACCTTCCTCACCTGTTGATTGAAGGAATGATTATTTCAAGCTATGCTTTGGGTGCCAATAAATCGTTTATCTACGTGAGAGGCGAGTTAATGTATGTGATTCGTATCCTTGAGCAAGCTATTGAAGAAGCAAAAGCAGCAGGTTTTTTAGGGAAAAATATCTTAGGCAGCGGCTATGACCTTGAATTAGTAGTTCACCCTGGTGGTGGTGCTTATATTTGTGGAGAAGAAACAGCCCTCTTGGAATCATTGGAAGGTAAAAGAGGGAATCCAAGAAACAAACCTCCTTTCCCTGCTGTAAAAGGTCTTTACCAATCGCCAACGGTTGTAAATAACGTAGAGTCAATTGCAACTACTTCATGGATTATCAATAATGGCGGCGAGGCTTATGCAAGCTACGGTATTGGAAAAAGTACAGGTACTAAATTGATTTCGGCATCAGGGCATATCAACAAGCCGGGTGTTTATGAAATCAATCTGGGCTTATCCTGCGATGAGTTCCTGAACTCTGACGAGTATTGTGGTGGTGTACGTAAAGGGCATACCCTGAAAGCAGTAGTAGCAGGAGGTTCGTCAGTACCGATTGTACCGGGCGCTTTATTCCTGAAAACAGCCAATGGTGAAGACCGACTAATGAGCTATGAGTCATTATCTGATGGTGGTTTTGCTACCGGAACGATGCTTGGCTCTGGTGGATTCATCGTTTTTGATGAAACCGCCTGTATCGTACGCAATACATGGAATTTTGCCCGTTTCTACGAGCATGAGTCATGCGGACAATGCTCTCCATGCCGTGAAGGAACTGGCTGGATGCAGAAAGTATTGAACCGTATAGAACACGGAAAAGGCTCTATGCATGACATTGATTTATTGGTTGACATCTCTAAGAAAATAGAAGGAAATACCATCTGTCCATTAGGTGATGCAGCGGCCTGGCCGGTTGCTTCGGCGATCCGCCATTTCCGTGACGAATTTGAGTGGCATATCACCCATCCGGTCGAAGCCACAAAACCAGGTGCAGTTTATATGAAAGAAAGCGTGTTGGTATAAGCCACCTGTTAAACTGAATTAAGAAAATTGATTTTATGGAAAATACAGCCCCTCAATTATTTAAAGTAACCATTGATGGTGTGGAGGTTGAAGTGCCGCCGGGAACAACCATTTTGCAGGCAGCGCGTAAAATTGGCCCTGAAGTTGCTCCTCCGGCAATGTGTTATTATGAGCCTTTGAAAGGTTCGGGCGGTAAATGCCGCGCCTGTCTGGTAAGAGTTGCCGCAGGTTCAGCGAAAGACCCTCGTCCTATGCCTAAACTGGTAGCTTCTTGTATCACTCCTGCACAGGATGGAATGGTGGTTGAAAACTTCACCAATCCGCAAGTGGTAGATGCAAGAAAATCAGTTGTTGAATTCCTCTTAATCAATCACCCGCTTGATTGCCCTGTTTGCGACCAGGCCGGAGAATGCCATTTACAGGATTTCTCGTACGAACACGGTGTAGGTACAACAAGATATGAAGAAGACCGCCGTACATTCGAGAAAGAAGATATAGGCCCGTATATTCAGTTGCACATGACACGCTGTATATTGTGCTACCGTTGTGTACACACTGCCGACCAGATTACAAACAAGCGTGTACATGGGGTATTGGGCCGTGGAGACCATGCAGAAATCTCGACTTATATAGGTCAGGCCATTGACAATGATTTCTCAGGAAATGTAATAGATGTATGCCCTGTTGGTGCATTAACCGATAAAACATATCGTTTCAAAAACCGTGTGTGGTTCTCGAAACCTGTGGATGCTCATTGCGATTGCGAAAAATGTAGCGGTAATGTACAATTATGGTACCGTGGTGATGAGGTGATTCGTGTAACAGCCCGTAAGAATGAATGGGGTGAGGTAAAAGAATTTATCTGTAATACCTGCCGTTTTGAAAGAAAACAAACCAGCGACTGGACAATAGAAGGGCCATCTAAAGTATCGCGGGCCTCTGTAATATCAGCTAATAAATACGCTAAGAACTTAGTACAGAAACCTGATTTTGCATTGAAACTGGCTGAAACGCAATACAAGAATATTGATGATGACCGCCCGTATCTGCACGAAATGAGCGAAATTCAGCAATCGGAAGATTATAAGGCCTTGATGGCGAAAGATGAAAAATTTTTTGGGCATAAGTAATTAAGAATATATGAATGGATTTATGCAATGGGCAAACGAAACCATGTTTCTTTGGAAAGCCCTCATAATTTTAGTGATTTTTGCAATTACCCTGGGCATTGCAGCCTATTCAACATGGGCAGAGCGTAAAGTAGCCGGTTGGATTCAGGACAGAAGCGGCCCGAACCGCGCAGGCTGGGGTGGTTTATTACAACCATTGGCCGATGCAGGCAAGATGTTCTTCAAAGAAGATTTTATTCCGGCACAGGCTGATAAATGGTTGTTTATATTAGGTCCTTGTCTTTCAATGCTTACAGCTTTGATGTCAAGTGCCGTAGTACCTTTCGGAAACACTTTTCAGATTGATGGCAAGCTGGTACATGTACAGGCCATTGAAATCAATATCGGTATTTTGTATGTATTCGGTGTGGTGTCTTTGGGTGTATATGGTGTAATGATTGGTGGTTGGGCATCTAACAATAAGTTCTCCTTATTGGGCGCTATCCGTGCTGCTTCACAAAATATCAGCTATGAGTTAGCAATGGGTATGTCAATCATTGCTATTCTGATGATGTCGGGTTCATTATCCTTACGTACTATCGTTGAGCAACAACATGGCGGCAACTGGAATATTCTTTATCAACCACTGGGCTGTCTGATATTCATTGTATGTGCTTTTGCCGAATGTAACCGTACACCATTTGATTTACCAGAGTGTGAAACCGAGTTAGTAGGGGGCTACCATACAGAGTATAGCTCAATGAAATTAGGATTCTACCTTTTTGCAGAATACATCAATATGTTTGCTTCGTCTGCCGTAACCGCTTGTTTGTTCTTGGGTGGTTACAACTATCCGGGTATGGATTGGGTGCAGACTAAATTAGAAGCTGGTTTAGGAACAGCCATCGGCCATAATGTTGCTACTTTTATTGGTATTGGGTGTATGTTTACTAAAATCCTTTTGGGAATCTTCTTCTTTATGTGGGTTCGTTGGACAGTTCCGCGTTTCCGCTATGACCAGTTGATGAACCTGGGTTGGAAGGGTTTAATACCATTGGCTGTCGTAAATATGCTTATTACTGCAGTAGCTTTACTTTCAGGCTATAAATTTACAGGAATGGTGATAGGTTTAGTAGTGTTTATTGTAGTTGCCTCCGTTTTCTGGGCAATGCGTCCAAGAAAAAAGGCAGCAATTTTAGGTGCTTAAATTAACAGGCCAAAAAGACTCAATTAGTCCGGGGCTTGTGTAGAAATATTAAAATTATGCAATTAACTAATAGAGCTAAAAAAACAGATAAGACCGAGCTGAGTTTGTTCGAACGCAGCTACTTACCATCTTTAGCAACAGGTTTGGGAATTACAATCCGTCACTTTTTCATGAAAAAGCCGACGATTCAGTATCCTGAACAAAAAAGATATTTAGGCCCTGTTTTCCGTGGACACCATATATTGAAGAGAGACGAAGAAGGACGTGAGCGCTGCACCGCCTGTGGGCTTTGCGCAGTGGCTTGTCCGGCAGAAGCTATCTCAATGGTGGCACAGGAAAGGAAAAAGGGAGAAGAACATCTGTATCGTGAAGAGAAATATGCAGCAGTATATGAAATCAATATGCTTCGCTGTATTTTTTGCGGTCTTTGCGAAGAGGCTTGTCCGAAACAGGCTGTTTATTTACGCCATGACCAATTTGTACCTGTATTTACCGACCGTGAGGATGTGATTTATGGCAAAGACAAGCTGGTAGAAGACCCGAACAATCGCTATCGCCGTGATGCCTGGACAAAAGAGGATGCAATGAAACTTTGGAAAAACGCTTAAATAAGCTGCTTAATTTAAATGGCTGTTTAATTTGAATAGCTGTCAATAATTTGAGACAATTATACTATGGAATATCTTAAAAACATACTACACCTTCCGCCGATATATTACACTTTTGCCATTCTTTCAGTACTGACTCTTTTCGGAGCTTTGGGTACTGTGATGTCACGCAATCCGGTGCATAGTGTTATTTATATGATAGTTACTTTCTTTTCACTATCAGCACACTATATTCTGTTGAATGCGCAGTTTCTGGCAGCTGTTAATATCATTGTGTATGCAGGAGCCATTATGGTCTTGTTCTTATTCGTTATCATGTTCCTGAACCTGAAACAGGAGAGCGAAGAAATGAAAAAAGACAAGGTTATCTTTACAGCAATAGTTACAGCGGTTATTCTGGGTGCTGTATTGATTTTGTTCTTGCGCAGAGCCGAACGTGAGCCTGTTAATCCTTTATCATATAACTCACAAAGTGGTATGGTTGAGGTATTGGGTAAATCGCTCTATGGAGAATACCTACTACCTTTTGAGCTTATCTCAATATTGCTTTTAGTAGCGATGGCCGGTGCCGTGATGCTGGGCAAAAGAGAATCAGGCGAAAGACATTTCTAAGATTCGGAGTCTTAATTCAAATACCATATATCAAAAATCCCTTTCACAATTCAGGAAAGGGATTTTTGATATATAAGAATGCAATCTTCAATTGCTGATTCCTAAACCGGAATGACAATGTCTTTCTTCTCTTTCTTATTATATTTTTCAGCAAATTCCTGCCACGTTTCTTTTTTCTTGAAAATATACCGGTAAGCCCATATAACAGTTGCTGTTGGTATGATGTCGGTAAAAGGGATAATCTCTTCAAAAAAACCAAATATTGCCCCAAAAGTAGTGCGGTGAAGCGCATATATCAGCGCACCAATAACAGGAGCCAGCACCAGGTCAAATGTTTCTCCTAAAGCAGGTAGTAAAAAAGTTGACATACCAAGTGCATCGATAGCCAGACTTGCCAATAGGTCGAAGCGACGTCTTTCGGCAAATTTCTCATTTAATTCCACTTCATTTTTGTTCATTTCTACGTATTTGATTAATTCATACATTTAAACGTAAAATGACCCAAAAAGTATCAAAATATTAATTGTTTTTTTTAAAAGTGAACGTTTGGTAAAAAAATCATTATTTTCGTCGCTTTCGCGGGCTCTCATTAGCCTTTTATGAAAAAGTATAATATATTCAGCGCTGAATAGCTATTAACCCATAATATTGATTAGAGACGATGACAACCTATACAGCTAACCTTGTAAACGTGTTTGACGGAACAATTGAGTTTGGTGAAATAACAATCGAAAACAAGAGAATCCACCGCATAAAATACCTAAGTGCAGAAAAGGAAGGCGAAAAATACATAATGCCGGGTTTGATTGATGCACACATCCATGTGGAGAGTTCAATGCTTACGCCTGCTCAATTTGCAAGACTGGCAGTAGTACACGGTACCGTGGGTACTGTCTCTGACCCTCACGAAATAGCCAACGTTCTGGGCATTGAAGGTGTTAAATACATGATTGAAGATGGCCGGAAAGTGCCATTCAAATTCTGTTTTGGCGCACCATCGTGCGTGCCTGCCACCACCTTCGAAACGGCAGGAGCTACCCTCACCGCCGAAGATATAGCACATTTATTTACTTATAAAGAAGTAGGCTATCTGGCCGAAATGATGAATTTTCCGGGTGTGTTGAATGAAGACCCGGTAGTGATGCAGAAACTGGCTTTAGCCAAAGCCTTTAATAAACCCATAGACGGACACGCACCGGGTTTAAGAGGAGCATCTGCCAAAAAATACATTGAAGCAGGCATCCAAACCGACCACGAATGTTTTACCAAGGGTGAAGCACTGGAAAAGCTGAAACTGGGCATGAAAATACTGATTCGGGAGGGAAGTGCTGCCAAGAATTTTGAAGAACTGATTCCATTGGCAGATACCTGGTTCTCTGAAATGATGTTTTGCTCTGACGACAAGCACCCGGATAATCTGGTGGAGGGACATATCAATCAACTCATCAAAAGAGCCATTGCCAAGGGGATAGATAAGTTTAAAGTATTGCGAATGGCTACCATTAATCCGGTGTTACATTATCGCATGAATGTAGGTTTAATGCGAGAAGGAGACTGGGCTGATTTTATCATAGTAGATAATCTGGAAAATTTTGAAGTATTAGAAACCTATATTGAAGGAGAAAAAGTAGCAGAAAATGGTACCTCGCTCATTGAAAACCTGAAAAGTGAGATAGTGAATAATTTTAATTGCAAGTCATTAGACCCTCAGGATATTGTAGTAGTAGCACCACATGAAGGCAATCTATTAAGGGTGATAAAAACCATAGATGGCCAGTTAATTACTAAAGAAATATTGGTAGAACCAAAAATTGAGAATGCCAAGGTTGTAAGTGATACCGACAACGATATACTGAAAGTGGTAGTCTATAATCGTTATTCTGAGGCTAAACCTGCGGTAGCCTTTATTAATAATTTTGGTTTGAAAGAAGGTGCAATCGCTTCATCAGTAGCGCACGACTCACATAACATTATTGCAGTAGGTGTTGATGATGAATCTATCTGTGAGGCCGTTAATCTGATAGTGAGAGAAAAGGGTGGGGTATCTGCTGTAAGTAACTTGAAAAAAGGTGTTTTAGCTTTGCCGGTAGCAGGTTTTATGAGCAATGAAGATGGCTACAAATTGGCTGAAAGCTATACGATGATTGATAGATTTTCAAAAGAACAATTAGGCAGTACCCTTATTTCTCCTTTTATGAGTTTGTCATTTATGGCCTTACTGGTAATTCCTTCTTTGAAACTAAGTGATTTAGGTTTGTTTGATGGGAATACTTTTAGTTTTGTTGATTTGTTTATGCCGAAAGAAGAATAAAAGGTGTGACAGAAAATCTTTTGTATCTGGTTGAACCCTTGTAGAGACAGGGCATTGCCCTGTCTCTACAAAACCATAAATGGAATAAATTTAAATTGATGCGAAAGTTTGAGTTTTTTATATCAATACTTGGAATTATTAATCGCTATCCGCTAAATTTATCACTAAATCACTAAATCACTAAATCACTAAATCACTAAATCACTAAATCACTAAATCACTAAATCACTAAATCACTAAATCACTAAATCACTAAATCACTAAATCACTAAATTCCCTCAAAACGGCAATTTCCCCAAATCTACATTCCCACCAGTCAATATAATACCAACCCTTTTACCTGCAAAGCGTTCTTTTTCTTTCAAAAGTGCTGCAAACGGAACGGCAGAAGAAGGTTCAATTACAATTTTCAATTGCTCCCATATCAGGCGCATAGCGGCAATGATTTCTTCTTCACTAACCGTTATTATGTCTTTTACATGCGCGAGGATAATCTCTAAAGTCTTATCACCCAGATTTGTCAATAAGCCATCGGCTATGGTTTTAATATAAGGGGCTTTTTCTATTTTACCACTTTTGAATGATAATACTGCGTCTGCTGCCCCTTCCGGTTCTCCTGCTATTACCTCAGCTTTTGGCATTAAATAATGTGCTGCCAGCGCTGTACCACTTAGCAATCCACCACCCCCTACAGGTGCCATTATTACGTTTAATTCACCCACCTGTTCAATCAGTTCGACTGTCGCAGTGGCTTGTCCTGCAATCACATCATAATTATTAAAAGGATGCACGAAAGTGGCTCCAGTTTCATCAATCACTTTTTGCACAGTAGTTTCTCTTGCTTCAAGCGTAGGCTCGCATTCTATTATTTCTCCACCTAGATATTTTACTCCATTTTTCTTGATTTCAGGGGCATTATTGGGCATTACTATATAAGCCTTTGTACCAACTGCTTTAGCGGCCAGAGCAATGGCCTGTGCATGATTGCCCGACGAATGCGTAGTGATACCTTTTTGCTGTTCTTCTTTACTTAGTGACAACACGGCATTCATGCCCCCACGAGCCTTGAATGCGCCGATTTTCTGCAGGTTTTCGCATTTAAAAAACACATGGCAACCGGCCAGTTCGTTGATAGCATCCGAACTCAAAACAGGTGTATAATTAATATAAACCCTGATTCTCTCATGAGTATCTTTAATGTCGTCGAAGCTTGGAATATGATTCATTGAAATGTTGATGCAGGTTTATCTATAATAAAAAATATAATCAGTCGCCGGCAGCTTCTCTACCTGTCCTTTGATTAATAAAACGACTTGCCCTCTGTGATAAGAGGCATGTAGACCCAAATGAGTCAATATATCGCTCAGCATACTATTAAAATGCTCACCTCTTGAATTCTGGTAAGTAACAATACGACTGAAATCTTCTTGTTCAAGTATTGGGATTAGTGCCTGATAATTGGCATCAAATAATCCCTGCAAGGCTTCTTTCTCAAAGATTTGCCATACCTGCGCATCTGAACGTATGCCATTGATTCTTTCTATCCAGATTTTCTGGGCTGCTACCATGTGCGACATTATCTCATGCGCTCTTTCAGGTGCCTGCCTTGCTTCCATATATGTTTCCAAAACTTTCACATTTGCCCAGTATTCATGGGCAAAAAGTTTCTGAAAATATTCTTTCATTTTAACGTCGTAGTTTTTCTATTTCATTAATCACCTCTACAATCCCTTTAAGCGGGATCTTGACCCATGTTGGTCGGTAGTTGACCTCATAACCCAGTTCGTAAATGGCTTTCTCCAATAAATGGAACAAGAGCAGATAGTTGACCTCATTAGGGTCTTTGAACAGGGGATGAGGCGAGCCAAACATAGACAGGTATTCTTCCAGATAAGTATCCTTAATCAGTTTGTACCAGCGGTCTGCAGCACGTTGAAGCACAACAGTATCTGTTGTACTTGTTTCGGCTGAGTTAAACAGTTTCGCTGATACCGCATAATGATAGGAGCGAATCATGCCTGCTACATCTTTCAACGGCGAGTGTTTGATTTTGCGGTCAGCGATACTACTTTCGGGTTCGCCTTCAAAATCAATAATCACAAGATCATCGTTAGTCGCCAGAATCTGCCCTAAATGATAATCACCATGAATACGGGTACGGTATGAAGAAAGTGGACGGGTAAGCACCTGGTCTATGAAATCGAGTATCAGGTCTTTGGCCTCCATGAATGTCCATGCCAGCGTTTGTGCCTGTGCGTCCAGACGTAGATAATTGTCTGTTAATAGATTATAGCGGCGTTCAAGCAAGGACTCAAATCTCTCATGTAAATGTCTTCTGTATTGGCGGTCGAATGGCTCTGCGTTAAAATTATCGGCACCTCGCAGGGCAAATAAAGAAAGGTGCATTTGTGCAGTACGATGCGCTAACTGAGAAACTTTATCGAAGACTGATTCCTTAATCTGAAAATTGCCTTCAACAAAGGCTTCCAGAAAGTCGTTCAGGTAATCGCCTGTCATGCTCCAGTCGTCTTTGATGTTATCTACCACCTGCAACATCACACCAAAGGTAGTAGCTGCATCATCTTTGCGATTCCAGGTGATGCTTCCGGCAAACAGAGGGATATTTCTGAATTCTGAATATTGTG
>CALRLS020000057.1:0-16379 GCA_943368815.1 Cyanobium sp. NIES-981 | reverse complement strand
TGAAAGGAAAAAATGTAATGAATTCCATCAAATTTCCGCTTATTGTCTGGAATCCGAAAGCCTTTGAAAAAAGCGACCGCCAGATGAATTTCTTCTGGGGAATTATCATAGGTATTCTTCTTCTTGTACTTATAGGGAATTTCGTGATAGGCTATCTGCTCAATATGCGGATTTTCTATTTTTATGGTATGTACGTTTTTAGCCTTATCCTGCTTTTTCTTCATCTGGACGGCTTTCTGTATGAGTATCTGCCATCTGACCTGATACGAAACAGGGTAGTGGATTTAACCCAGTATTTCAGTTATAGCATATTTTTCTGGAGCATTCTGTTCGTTATCTCATTCACCAAATTATCACTTTCTGACAGACCTGTTTTTGAACGCACTTTGCGTGTATTAAGCATTGTATTCTGGATTTTATTATTGCCCTCACTCTTTTCTCCACTCTGGATTTTTGGTGCAACCGATACTTATCTTCAATTTTCAGCCTGGACAGCCCGCATCTTCTTTATCTGTGTTTTGGCTCTTCTTTACATGACAGTGCTGGCATCAGTTCGTAAAAACGCCATGTCACGTATTTATATTATTTCGGTAATTCCGCCTACGCTATCATATATTCTACCACAGTATTTCAATCATATATTCGACATCCGGATTGTACAACCCTATGCCTATTTATTCGGTTTCCTATTAGAAATTATTATTCTGTCGGTTGCTATGATTGTTAGGGTAAAGGAGTATTTATTTACTTATACCAGAAATGAAACGGTGGAGGTACAAACACAGGCAATAGGACTAAATGTAGCGAAAAAATTGGTGCAGGATGAAGTGTTATCTAAGCGTGAGGTAGAAATATTAACCGCATTCGCCAAAGGTTTTACTTATCAGGATATTAGTGATGCCATGTTTATTAGTCCTCATACGGTAAGGACACACCTGAAAAATATTTATCAGAAACTCGAAATCAGCAGTAAGGCAGAAGCGGTGAAAGTAGCGATGGAACGCGGTTGGCTTTGATTTAGAATTTACTTCCAATTACCACTTTTGCTTTAAACTCCTGTTTCTCCCCGGCAGGATTAAATAATTCTGCAAAAATGATATAATATCCGACGGGCACAATATCATTATTAGCACTTTTTCCATCCCATACAATCTGGTCATTGGCGCCTAATAATTGATTCTGTACTAATTGTTTCAGCATCCGGCCATTGATGTCAAAAATATAAACATTGGCTATGTAGCCATATTTATCTAAAGAGAACTTTAATTGCGTAAGCTCATTAATGCCATCACCATCTGGTGAAAAGATTTCCGGTTCAACCGTAAATGCATTTTTTATGGCTGTTGAAATACCTTGCGAATTAGCATAGCCCGGAGTAGCAAAGCCTTCTGAGGCTACGCCTGAGTGCCAGTTTGTGAGAATTGCAGACGATACATTATAATCAGTTTTTTCAAGAGAAACACCTGATTTATTATCAATCATGGGATGGTGGATATTTTCAAAATAATCGAATCTATCAAAAACTTCTTTGCTCCCATTCAACAAAATAACTGTACCGCTCTCATCAGGAAATGACGGAAGAGAAGCTATTTCTAAAATGTTTTCTTTACCAGCTTTGAAATATTGACTTGCAATAATCGACGCACTTCTGCTTAGCGCTAAAAACTGCTTAGGCTTTAAAATGAAATGAGTATTGATGATAGGTTTAGTATTAGCAATCGCTCCTTTGGTATCCACATTAGCCAGTGACCAGTCTTTCAAACTAATGAATTTATCACTTCTATTATAGATTTCTACAAAATCTTCACCACCGCTACGGGGGTTAAATAAAATCTCATTAATTACTACATCACCTGAATCCGCAGGTATGGCATCAGCAATTGGTATTCTTGCTTCTTTTAATACGTTACCTGAACAATCGGCTATGTTTCTGGCTGTAAGTGTATATACGGTATTTTGCTGTAAGGTTGAACTCAGCAATAAATTTACATACTTATTACCCGGGCTTTCAATGCCTATTTGTTTTATCGCCAATGCTTTATCAAGCGTGTAGGCATTAGGGCTAATGGCTGAAAGACTATCCAGTTTCTCTGAAAAAATCAGTTTTATGTTTGAAGAATTCACCAATTCATATCTCACTAAATTTGGAGGACTTAAATCTGGCTGCGATGTTTTAACTGAATTCTCTTTGCCGGGAGTACCTTGTAAAGGGGCCTCGCTGGAAACCCAGTTGCCCTCTTCAACACAGGAAAAATCCGTATCAATCATTTCTAAAGCGAAACCCTGCGTTTTATCTTTAGAATACCATTTATCAGTATAAGTTAAAGAAAACAAGGTACTGTTTTTATTGTCTCGTATGCTTAGGGTAGAACCAGTATTGTTTAGTGAGAAATTATTCAGCCCTGCTACTTTGCCATAAGATTGAAATTCTGTCACATTGTTTCGATGGGTAACAATCAGATATTCTTTAGGTTGAATGGAGACATCCGGAAACCTGACAGATGTGGAATTGTAAAAGAGAATTAGTTGATTAAGATTAATACTTCCGTCTGAACGATTATATAATTCTATATACTCTTTTTCGGGAAGACCCCTGGTGGGAGTGGGGTCTGCCATGATTTCGGTAATAATAAGGCCATTAGCCTGTTGGGCTATTATTATTGTGGTCGAAAGCAGTATAAAGGAAAAGGTGTAAATCAATAGGGATTTACACCTTTTTATGATGAACCTGTTTGAACTTTTCATTTAGTAACGAAAATGAGAGATTTTTTGATTAGATGAAGAAAAAATTGAGTTCGTAGTAGAACTACGGACGAAATTTTTCTCTGAAATATAATCAAAAAAGCGCCATTTGCAGTCGAAAGGAATAAGTTTAAGCAGGTTCATAATAATCATGAATAGCTGAAATAGATAGATTTTGTAATCTTAAGCTTTTTCTTCTTTTGGTTTTACAGGAGCTACTGCTTTAGGTTTTGCAGGAGCAGGCTTAGCCGGGGCAGGTTTTGGTGCATCTGCTTTTGGAGGTGCTGGAGCTACAATCGGTTTAGGTGCATCTGCTTTTGGTGGTGCAGGCTTAGAGGCACCTTTTTCGTCTTTCTTTTTATCTTTTTTCTTATCTTTCTTTGGTTTCTCTGTTGCTTTTTTCAAAGCTTTCTTTTCTTCTTTTTGTTTATCTTTGTCAGCTTCTTTTTTGATTTTAACTACTTTCTTCGCTAATTTTTTAGCAGTTTTATCAATGGCCTTTTTTATCTTTTTGTTGGTTGTTTCTCCTGTTACCACGTCGGCAAGGGCAGCGGCAATTTCAGAGGCCTTTTGTTTGAGATCAGTCTTCATAAGGATTTTTTTTTGGAAACATTTTTAAATAATTTGCAAATACAACCAACTGAATCGAAAAAAACAAAAAATTTGTGTTAAGTTTTACAGAAAATAGTAAAATAGTTTTTATTGCTATCGTTCGTTGGCATACGTAGCTTATTAATAAACAAATAAAAAGCCGGATTGTTATCATTTTATCGGTTTACAACACATCATGCACATAGAATTTATTACAGAAGACATTTTCAAACTACTGATTTCGGCAATTACGGGAGCAATTATCGGATTTGAAAGAGAGTACCACAGCAAATCGGCAGGGCTCCGCACCATGATATTAATTTGTTTAGGTTCAACGCTTTTCACCATTATTTCAATTAAACTTGGCTCTGATCCCTCACGTATTGCCGCCAATATTGTTACCGGAATCGGTTTTGTGGGCGGGGGTATTATTTTCAGAGATAATTCCAGCGGGCGCATCACAGGTATTACTACTGCTGCAGCAGCCTGGGTCACGGCTGCTTTGGGCATGTGTGTAGGTTTTGGGAAAGGGCTCTATGAAACTGGCTTTGTAGCCATGATTCTGGTTATTTGTGCCTTATATGTACTTGTGCCACTGCAAGCTCGTATCAAAAAAAGAAATCTCATCCGCACTTATCGTATTGTGTGCGTATTCAATAACGATTCTCTGAAACATTATGAGCACAAATTTGAAAAATTCGGTTTAGAAGCTGAGAGAAATACTCAGACCAAAGCGAATAATTTAATAAGTGGGACATGGACGGTAAGAGGACCGGAAAAAAACCATGAGAAGGCCATCAAGAGCTTTTTAAATGACCCGGATATTATTGAATTTGATTTCTAGATTCCAACCTTTTTATTGAATAATGAATCTACTATTAGAAAATCAGACTATGAAAATTTTTCTACTATTAATCTGCACAGTTTTGTTTTTTTAAAACTTGTGAAAATGATACTCCTAATCCGATTCTGAATCAATTAAACGGGCAATGGAAATTAGTAAAAATCGGTATAGGTTTCCCTTCTCCACAAGGGCCGACAGAGATTCTGCCTGAATATGAGGAGATTCTGGAATTTAATGCTTCAGAAGGTAACTATACCCGTAAGAAAGACGGAAAAATTGTAGAAAAATCAGGAGTAAGCATCAGCACTGATGAGAAAGCCGATTTGCAGATGGCTAAGCTTATTTTTGAAAACAGTAAGACCTACTCGTTCATGTATTTTACCGCAGCCCCAAATTATCTGGTTTTGCATCAAAGTTCCCCACTAGGCTCTACATTAGCAGACGGTAATCTGTTTTTTTATGAGAAAATAAAGTAATATTTTCAATTTTGGTTCTTATGTCCTAACTTGCAGGCAGAATCTAACGTATCAAGATAAATTATGGCAAAACATTCTGAATCGAAACCGCTTCCTAACTGGCTTACATTGGTAATCTTTTTACTAAGTATGACAATTCTTTGGGTATTTGGTGACTTATTTGTCTTTATACTCGGGCTTATATTTCTTGGCTTTACCTTCGCTAATAACTACGACCGTAAGCCTCATTCCGACGAAGAGCATCATTGACATCAGGGCGGTTTATCCGCCTTTTTTTATGCCCTGCCTGTATTTAAAAAAATATTTTTTCTCCATTTGTGCCTGCATTCTCTTAATTTAGCTTCCAAATAAAGCAGAGTTAAGACTCTTTTCTACTCAATCATTACTCATAAACTTGTTAGCATGTCTAAAAAACTCTTTTTTAGCCTGTCATTGTTTTGGCTGTTGTCAGTTAATTCCGGTATTTGTCAGAATTCAGCTACTTTTAAAAATCCATTATTACAGACCGGGCCAGACCCCTGGGTGATTCACAGAGACGGGTTTTATTATTATTGCCACACAACAGGTAGAAATATTACCCTCTGGAAAACAAAAAACCTGGCCGAATTATCAAAAACGCAAGGAACCATAGTGTGGACACCCCCGACAACGGGTAGTTATTCAAAGGAATTGTGGGCTCCGGAATTACATTTTCTTCATGGCAAATGGTACGTATATGTAGCGGCTGATGATGGTAAAAATGATAATCATCGGGTATGGGTAATAGAAAATCCTGATGCAGACCCAACTACTAACAATTGGACACTGAAAGGCCAGATAACTGACCCGACAAACCGCTGGGCTATTGATATGAGCATTTTTGAAGTGAATACGCAACTATATGCTATCTGGTCAGGTTGGGAGGGAGCCGATAACGTAAGCCAGAATATCTATATAGCTAAACTGAAAAATCCGTGGACGATAGAGGGTACTCGCACCCGAATATCTACTCCTGAGCATAGCTGGGAGAAAATGGGTTCAGGCCCTTTACCAGTCGTAAATGAAGGCCCTCAGTTTTTGAGACAATCGGATAACAGTAAAAAAATCTTTATTGTGTTTTCGGCAAGCGGCTGCTGGACGGATAGCTATACACTAGGATTGCTTGAAGCTGATGCCACATCTGATTTAATGAAGGCATCGTCATGGAAGAAAGCCAATGAACCCATCTTCAAGGCCAATCCGGCCGGGAAAGCTTTTGCACCCGGACACAATTCATTCTTTAAATCACCTGATGGTAAAGAAGATTGGATAATTTATCATGCAAACCCGGAAGCAGGACAGGGGTGTGGAAATAAACGCTCACCCCGTATGCAGCCTTTTACATGGAAAAACAATGGCACGCCTAATCTGGGAAGCCCGATTGCATTAGACGTAGAAATTAATCAGCCATCAGGTCAATAAATGCTGCTGGAACATTAAAAATGCTATTACAACTGCAATAGCATTTTATCAGACACAATATCACTCTATAGGCAATTAGACAATTTCTGTATCAAGAATTTCCTGGAATTTTTTTTTGATTAATTTTCCCCATCTTTCCAATGCTGCTACCAGCAATTCCAGATTAATTGGTTTACTTATATAATCGTCCATACCTGCTCTGAGACACTCGTCTCTGCTTTCCTGCAAGGCGTTGGCCGTCATGGCTATAATAACCGGTTGGTTAATCATTTGGTCTCTGATGAGCGTTGTTGCTCTCAGACCATCCATTTCAGGCATCTGCACATCCATCAGAATCACATCATACTCTTTATGCTTAATCGCTTCCAATACTTCAAGCCCATTTTCTGCCAGGTCGGCTTCATAGCCCAGTTTACTCAATACCCGTAATGCCAGTTTCTGATTCATGATATAATCTTCAGCTACCAATATGTTCATCGGATATTGCGCCGCAAATTCAACCGATAATTTATTTGCTGCCATACCCTGTATTTTCTCTACTACTACCGGGCGTTCTTTTGAGATAATCAGGTTATGGATATTTCTGCACAGAATATGCTGCTTGGCTGGCTTGGTGAGCACCGCAGAAAATAAATCAGGGTGTTCTTTGTAGAATGTATCCGAGATAGAACTCAGGAGCATAATCGGTATTTTTGGGAATATTTTTTTAATAGCCAATGCCAGTTCTATACCGTCCATTTCCGGCATTTGCATATCTGTAATAACAATATCAAAATTCGCATCCTTTTTGATATACGATAATGCCTCATGTGGAGAAGATGCCAGCGTAGGCACCATATTCCATTGCTCCAGCTGACCTTTAAATATACTAAGATTAGTCAGGTTATCGTCAACTATTAAAACGGTTTTGCTCTCTAAAATCTCAAGGTTGAAAGGCAGTGTTGATATGCGTACAGAGCTTATTTCAGTCTTAATAGTGAAAGTAAATATAGTACCTTTGCTCACCTCACTTTTTACGCTTATTTCTCCACCCATTAATCTAATGAGTTTGTCACTGATAACAAGGCCTAGTCCTGTACCACCATATTTGCGGGTTGTTGAGGAGTCAACCTGAGAGAAAGCCTTGAATAATTTTTCAATTTTATCAGGAGGGATACCAATACCTGTATCTTTTACCTGAAAGCCCAGTTCAATTTTCCCTTTTGCGTCTGTATTAGCTAAGAATACCCGGATAAAAATTTCGCCTTTTTGTGTGAATTTAATAGCATTTCCAATCAGGTTGAGCAAAACCTGACGTAAACGCAGGTTATCACCTATAATCTGCATAGGTACGTCCCAGTCAATCTGATACAATAAATCAATATTAGATTTGGCTACTCTTTCAGCAAAAATATCCAGCACTTCTTCAATACAATGTCTTAAATCGAAGTCCTTCACATCTAACTCCATATTACCGGACTCAATTTTAGAAAAGTCCAGAATATCGTTGATAACAGTCAATAAGCCCTCGCCACAGGTATGTATTGTATCAGTATAGTTTCTTTGTTCTTCATTCAGGTCTGTTTCTTCCAGGAGTGATGTCATACCTATAATACCATTCAAAGGTGTGCGTATCTCATGGCTCATGGTAGCTAAAAAGATACTTTTGGCAAGGTTCGCTTTTTCGGCGTCCTGTCTTGCTTTGAGTTCTTCTTCAGTAGATTTCCGTAATTGTGCAGTCCGGGTTTCAACTTTCTTTTCTAATTTCTCATTACGTGCCTTAATGGCACTCATCCGGTATCTATAATAAGTTAAGGCAGTACCAACAATACTTGCCATAAGAAGCGTTCTGAACCACCAGGTTTCCCAGAAAGGAGGAAGTACTTTGATTGTAATAGATGTTCCAACCTCATTCCATACACCATCATTGTTTGAGGCCTTAACCCTGAAAGTATAAGTGCCGGGGTCAAGGTTGGTATAAGTGGCTGTTCGTCTGTTGCCGATGTAATTCCAGTCTTCATCAAACCCCTCTAATTTATACGCATACTGGTTTTTTCGGGATAGAGTATAATTCAAAGCCGAAAACTCGAATGAAAAAACTGATTGTTGATGCGTCAGAACAATTTCTTTGGTTTCGCTTATACTGCTCGTAAGAGGTGAACCTTTCTCATTAATACCTACGGTTTTATTAAAAATCTGAAAGTCTGTAATGTGTACAGGCGGTACAAAAGTATTGTCTTTCATACTATCAGGATGAAAAACATTCAGACCATCAGGACCACCGAAAAACATTTCACCATCTACCGTCTGAAAGGCAGAAGCTGGCTTGAATTCATTTGCCTGTAGGCCGTCTGAAATACCATAATTACGGATTTTTTTAGCAATGGGGTCATATTTTGAGATGCCTTTATTGGTACTAATCCAGAAATTCCCTCTTTTATCTTTTAATATACCATTAATTACATTGTTAGCCAGACCATCTTTTTCACTGATGGTTTCAAAAGTTCTTGTTTTTATATCAAGCAAGGATAAACCGTCGGTTGTTCCTATCCATAAATATCCTTTTTTTGCCTCTGTTATGACTTGCACATTGTTATTGACAATGCTTTTTTTATCATTGTTTCTATGTACAAAGTGAGTAAATGTTTTAGTGTTTTTATCAAAAGCATCCAGACTATTTTCGGTGCCTACCCACAACAGACCATTTTCATCCTCATATAGTGCTCTAACAAAATCACTTGAAATACTATTCGGGTCTTTTGCATTATGCTGATAATTAATAAAACTATTGGTTTTTATATCATAATAACTTAATCCACCGCTTAAAGTACCCAACCATACATTGCCGTCTTTAGCTTTTAGAATGGCATAGACACTTTCAGAAGAAATACTGCCAGGATTATTTCTATCAGGCAAATGATGTGTGAATTGTCTGGTTTTTTTGTTGAATACGTCAAAACCACCTAAATAAAGTCCTACACCTAAAAGATCCTTGTCAATTTCAGCTACCGAAACCACATAGTCAGAGTTGATGCTGTTAGGATTTGATGCCTGTTTTTTATAAGTAGTAAAAACGTTTTTCTTTCTATCAAAAAAGCTTAATCCTCCACCATCGGTACCCAACCATACATTGCCGTCTTTATCTCCGGTAATGGATAATACGCTGCTATTTTTTAGCCCGTTAGCCTGAGAACCTTCTTTATGCAATGAAAACTTATCGCCGAATTTAGGAAGAAAATTAATACCGCCTGAGTAAGTACCTACCCATATATTGCCAATATCGTCCATGTACATGCAATAAACTGAGTTATTACTGAGGGTAGTTCTATCGTTTGCGTCGTTCAGGAAAGTCTGAAAGAGTTTAGTTATAGGATTGTATACACTTATGCCGCCATTTTCTGTACCTACCCATATATTCCCGGAGGCATCTTCCATAAACGATAAGATGTCGTTATAGCCAAGGCTATGTGGATTTCTTGCATCATGTTTGAAATTAGTAAAGATACCACGTTGAGAATCATACATCGAAACCCCACCTCTTTGTGTGCCAATCCATAATTTTTTCCGGCTATCCAGAAATACAGCTTTAACCCAGTTGGCTCCGATGCTATTCGGATTTTTAGGGTCGCTGAAGTAATGCACAAAAGTTTTTGTATCAGGATTAAACTTATTCAAGCCGTGTTCTGTGCCTATCCACAATTGGCCATCTTTATCTTCAACTATTCTGTTCACATCATCATCACTCAGGCTATTCTTATTATTCTCTTCATGCCTGAAATTTTTAATAGTATTATTAGAACTGTTAATTAAATATATGCCTGAGGAGGTTCCTAACCAGATACGATTGCGACTATCCTGAAATATATCACGGACATTGATTATTTCATTTTGAGAAAAAAAATTAGAAAAATTATCCTTTCCCCGATTGAGCTTATCTAATCCGCTGGCTGTTGCAACCCATACATTACCTTTATTGTCTTCAAGAATATCATTAACAATATTGTTAGAAAGGCTCAGGCTATCATCTGAAGAATGCTTATAAATAACAAAGCGATAACCATCAAACTTGTTTAGTCCTTCGAAGGTAGTAAACCACATAAACCCCTTTTTGTCTTTAAGAATAGCACTGATATGTCCTTGCGACAAGCCTTCATTTGTAGAAATATGCCTGAATGAAGGTTTAAGAACTTGCCCAACTACCGTGTTTAATAATAGGAAATAAGAGAACAATAAAATTTTGTAATTCATGGTGCTATTTTATTAGGACTAATCTAAAAAACGATGTACGCTTACAGGGTTCTGATTAAAGTTGTAGAGGGTATTTCTGATGAATTATACCAGCAGAAAACGGTGATAAAATACCGGTTTGTACTTTTTCGAGAAAAAATAGCAAAAATAATGCCAATAGATATGCATAAAGAAACAGCCGAAACTGAGCAAGAATCGTAAATATTCAGTGCAGATCTTAAGATAAATAGGCAAAGAATAGGTACTTTTAGCCCTAAATTACCAGCTTGTAAAAAGTAAGGTTTTAGCAAAAAGACTGAATAAATTAAATCATGAAACTTGTACCTATTAAAGAGTTTGTTGAAGAGAATGAGGACCTGATGAACAAGGAGGAATGTCTCGAACTTATTGAAATGAGCCTGGAGTTTTATGAAAGAGTAGGGTATGTACCACCCTGGATTTGCTATTTTGTTGAAAGAGAAGGTGCTATTATCGGCAGTGGAGGTATAAAAGGTAAGCCCATAAACGGTATGATTGAAATTGCCTATGGAACAATGGAGAAATATCAGCATCAGGGCGTTGGAACGGGTATCTGTAAATTATTGGTTGACTTATCATTAAAGACAGACCCCTCAGTGAAAGTTATGGCCCGCACCCTGCCGGAGAACAGGTTTTCCTGCAGAGTATTAGAGAAAAACGATTTTACCTGTGTGGGTACAGTTGACGACCCTGAAGACGGACTGGTGTTGGAATGGGTTTATAATTATTAGGTCTCCTGGTTTTTATCAGGAATGATTGAAAAGTCCGGTTTTTTGCTTCATCAATCCTAACATCAGATGGCCAATTGGTTTTACTTTTGTGCAAAAAAGCGGCTTCTATGTACGAGATATTTGTGTTTTTTCATTCTATTTTCCGTTGGCTCGTTTTAATAAGCCTTTTATATGCCATTGGCAGAAGTATTCAGGGATTAATCATTAAGCGGGCTTATACTAAAGCGGATGGTCTTGCCCGTACACTGGCTACAACTATTAGCCATACGCAATTACTGATAGGCTTTACATTGTATTTTGTCATAAGCCCCATTACGCAATATTTTATGAAGAGCGGCTCAGGAGGCAATACTGAAATCTGGTTCTTTGGAATTTATCATATTGCAATGATGTTGGGTGCGATAGTAGTCATGACTATCGGTGGTTCTATTGCCAAGCGTGCTGGTACTGACAATGTTAAATTTAAAACCGTTGTAATTTATTTTTCCATTGCCCTTGTACTTATTTTGCTGGCCATTCCATGGTTCAGACCTTTTTTCAGGAATTTTTAAACAGAAACATTGATGTTGAATTTATTGAAAACGCAATTGGGCAGGCTTCGTATTCTGGCCTTTGCAGAGGGAGTGTCATTTCTGGTTATATTGTTTATCACCATGCCCTTAAAATATGCATTTGATAATCCAGCCCCTAACAAAACCTTTGGATTGGTGCATGGGCTTTTGTTTATCTTATATCTTTTGGCGGTTATTCAGGTAAAAATTGAACAAAACTGGACTTTCCGTAAGACCTTACTGGCTTTATTGGCATCAATCATTCCGTTTGGTACTTTTTGGGCAGACAAGAAACTCTTTCGTGAGAATAAATAAAGGTGATTGATATTGAGATGATTTTTGATTTCCTGAAGAAACATTTTAAGTAATAATAGTGTATTCATTAAAACACTATCAAAGCCATTGCCTAAAAATCACCAGATACAAACCTATAATTCAGCATCTTACCGCAGCAATTTCATGACGCCGGGAGAGCAGTTAAATGCTATTCTAAAGCCTGATTTTGATAAGTTTTTCATGGTTAGAGTAGAGGAACTGATAAGATTAATGAAATTGCCTGTGCCCCCTGCCAGAACCGATACCCATACGATTATTTATCTGACAGAGGGCGAAGCCATCATGCGTATTGGTAGTGAAACCTACCGGATTATGAAGGATGAATGTCTGGTAGTGGCAGCGGGACAGGTTTTCTCGTTCGATAATGTTGATATTAACAAAGGTTATTTGCTTAGTTTTGATGATGATGCCATCCTGGGAAAATTCGATTTGCTGAAAGATTTTGAATTTTTAAGAGTCTGGGGAAATCCGAAAATCAGTTTAGGAACGCAGACTTCCGGTTTTGTGAGGCAATTATCAGAAAGAATCCTGCATGATTATGAGGGCAATGGCTTGCTAAATAAGGATATTATTCAATCTTACCTTATCGCTCTTTTATGTGAGATAAATAGTGCATACAAAGCCAATACAGGTACTTCTCACCTGAAGGCCGTTGATATTTCGAATAAATTCAGAGAATTGTTATTTGCCCATATTAAGAACAAACATCTGGTTAGCGATTATGCTTCGCTACTCAATATAACAGCCAATCACCTGAATAAATCAGTAAAAGGAGTAACGGGGAAATCACCCACTAAATGGATAGACGAGGCCATTGTGCTGGAAGCGAAAGTGCTATTATACCAGAGCAATTTGTCTATCAGCGAAATAGCTGCTGAGATTGGTTTGCTCGACCAGTCGTATTTCAGCAGGCTTTTCAAAAAATATGAGGGAACCACCCCTCTGCAATTCAGGAAGATGATTGAGGATTCAAGACCCTTTTAAAGTGGTGTTTATATTATATTAATAAGCCACATTATCATCATAACCAATTGAAGAAAAGAACTCAATAACTTTCTCACGATACTCTCCTAAATCTTTTCTGCCTTTCAGAAAATGTTGCAATAATAAAGATGGTAACTCTAGTTTTTCTTCGATTCCGCTAAGCGAGAATGTAGGCTCATCTTGTTGCTGTTTCGTTAAAAAGGCTTTAAAGTTTTTAATGTTCGCCATGATAATATAAGGGTGTTGAACGTATAGGGGTTTATATTGTTATTTTCAAATATATAACAAATTGTCTGATTGAACAATTATTTGAATAGTTCAGTAATACGCAATTCATATACCTGATTATATCTTTTTTGCTGCTATCATCATATGAGGACTTAAAGCCAGCAGAGCCGAATCGCTTTCTGTAATACTTAATAAATCCATCAGGACCTGTTTCTTTTTAGCATCGGCTCTGCTTTCAAAATATTTTTTATCCATCCATATTATTCCCTCTACTGCGTAGATATTCAGGTATTCTAGTCCTGCCTCTTTGAACTCATCTATCAACTGAGAAGGACGATGATAGTAGCCCTCTGCGAGAGAGCCGGGCATACTTTTCGGCGGATTATGAAGTCCTGTTAATAATTCCTGCCTGCACATGTCCATAAAACCTGGTTCATGCATCAAACCATTCAATAAGCCTGCAATAGTAGAAGCCGCATAGTTTATGGCAAAGCCTAATACTACTCCCCCTTTCTTTAGTACTCTTTTAGCCTCTTGTACGGCTTCTATCCTTGCTTGTTTTTCCTGCAGATGATACAAGGGACCATGCAGAATAACTACATCTACCGATTCGCTAGTAAAACTGAGGTGTCTCGCTTCTCCTAAAGTTGCCGTGAATTGTTTTTTCTGGCTACTGGCTCTTTTGGCAGCCTGTTTGATATGCTTGGGCACAGGGTCAATCAGATGAACCGTATAGCCTAATCCGGCAAGCCATGCAGCATAAGTGCCCGGGCCTCCGCCAACATCGAGTATCACACCCTTGGCAGGTAAGTGTTTTTGTATTAATTGCTTATTGCGCTCAAACTCTAAAGGGCCTAAGCCTAATTGCAATCGTGCCTCTTCAGAGGTTTGCGTATAGAAGGTTTCAATTTCTGTACTAATTAATTTTTCTGATTTCATCGCAGGAATCTAAACTATTTGCTTTTGATATTGATTATGTATTAATGAATGTATATCCTGCAAAATTAAAGAAATCGTTCAGGAAATTTTATAGATACTTAATATCGGATACCCGATTGGCATATATTTTTTAATTAATTTTCGAAAGTCTTTATTGATACATCTCTTAATGGATAAATTCATGGAAAAAATCATCATCGCTACAGATTTTTCAGAAAGTTCTGATAGCGCCTTAGCATACGCTACCTATTTAGCGGAGCAGTTCAAAGCTGAATTATTACTTGTTCATACTTATTTCCCTGTTGTTCCGCTAGACCCTAATCTGGCTTATGATACCATAGCGCCATCGACAATGCAGGAAGAAATGATTAAATCTTACGAACGACAATTAAGTGAAACAGTTGAGTCATTGAAGGCAAAGGATATTAAAGTAGAAAGCGAACTGATACTGGGTAGTTTATCATCAGGCATTGCCGAATTTGCCAAAGAAAAAAAGGCCGACCTGATTGTTGTAGGCAAAAACCCGGATAATACTTTTTTGGACAGACTGATTGGTAGTAGCGCTTCGAGCGTTGTTAATAATACCAGCATACCGGTTCTGATTGTTCCCGTTCATAGCCATACACCCTCTTTGAAGCATATTATCTATGGCACAGAGTTAGAATCGGATGAGAAAGATGTGCTCAGCAAAGTTTTTGAACTGGCCAGAGGACTTCATTCAAAAGTAACATTAATCAAAATAAATGCAGATTTTGAACTCGATATTCAGGATGATGCGCAATTATTAAAAGATATTCAGGAGGGCTTTGCTAAAGAAGAATTTTCTTTTGAGGCCATCAAAGCCGACAATGTAAGTGAGGGCTTATTGAATTGGGCACATAGCCATAAGGCCGATTTATTGGTAGTTGCCCGTCATCATCATAATTTCCTCTCTCAACTGGTTAACCCGGGCAAATCGAAAGAAATAATTAATAAGACAGATATTCCTTTGCTTGTGTATGATATAGATGCTTAAGCAATTTGAAAAATAGTAAGGAGCCACACTTTCGGGTGTGGCTTTTTTATTGGGTTGAATCGAAAATATATCCTGATTTTTATCTGATAAAATGGCCGGAATACTAAATTTGTTAAAGCAATTTTATCAGAGAACCAATGAACCTAAGAAAAGCAAAAGAAACCGACCATGCTGGCGTATGGGAAATATTTTCGAGTGTAATAAAGTCAGGAGATACCTATGTATTTGACCCGAACTCACCTGAATCATCATTACAAACCTATTGGTTTGCCGATTCTATGGACACATTTGTAGCTGAGGAAAATGGTGAGATACTCGGTACTTACTTCATCAAACCCAATCAGACGGGTTTAGGTAACCACATTGCGAACTGTGGCTATATGGTAAGTCCAAAGCACCGGGGAAAGGGGATAGGGCAACTGCTGTGTGAACATTCGCTGAACTTTGCCAAAGAAAAAGGGTATTACGGCATTCAGTTTAATTTTGTTGTGAGTACCAATGCAGTAGCAATAAAACTATGGCAAAAAATGGGTTTCCGTATTATTGGTACCACGCCCAAAGGTTTCCAGCACGTGGAATTGGGTTTTGTGGATAGTTATATTATGTTTCGGGAGGTGTGATATTATTATGATAATTCTATCTTAAAACTTTGTCAGCCTATTTCAGGACGTGACACGAAGAAAAATCAAAAAAGCCACATTCTAAGAATGTGGCTTTTTTGATTTAAGTGGGCCCACCTGGGATCGAACCAGGCACCTACTGATTATGAGTCATAGCGTTTTATATTAGACTCCCTCCTTTTTTCTACGTTTTGCCTGTATTTTAACTAAAAAAAGGCACTTTTTACGACTTTCCTTCTATTGTTTATGCTTGTTTAAGGTTGTTTTAGTACCTTTGTATTGCATATTGTATTGCATATTTTGACTAAAAATAACATGATATTAGCGACGGTTAAACTGTTTTTGGACACTCGACAAATGAAGGTTGAAGGTATGGGAATTATCAAAATTCTAATCACTTTCAAGCGTGAACAAAAGCTATATACAACAGGAATTAAGGTTTTATCTACCGATTGGGCAAAGCTACAGAGGAATGTAGATGAAAATGGTTTGTCTTCAAAATTGAGAGATAGCAAATTTATTGAACTCTATAATCAGTTATATGATGAAAATAGCTCTTTGAAACGAGCCAAAACGATTATTGAAAAACTGAGTGAGTCGTTTACCTTTGAAGATTTTAAGTACCTTTTTAGCAAAC
>CALRLS020000056.1:0-16559 GCA_943368815.1 Cyanobium sp. NIES-981 | reverse complement strand
TGCGTATCCAGTCTGCTGAATTTATTGCAGAGCAAAACCGTGAGGGTAATGCTATTGGCGGATTAGCTGTAGGAGAACCTGCTGATAAAATGTATGAAACCATTGATTACGTAAACGATATTCTGCCGCAGGATAAACCCCGTTACCTGATGGGAGTAGGGACGCCTGAAAATATCCTTGAAAGCATCGCTCTGGGCATTGATATGTTCGACTGCGTAATGCCTACCCGCAATGCCCGCAATGGTATGTTGTTTACCACACAGGGCATCATTAACATCAGAAACGAAAAGTGGAAAGATGATTATAGCCCGATTGATGAAAATCTGGGCGGATATACAAGTACATTTTATAGTAAAGCCTATTTACGCCATTTAGTAAAATGCGACGAAATCCTGGCTTCACAGGTAGCCAGTGTGCATAATCTTACCTTTTATTTGTGGCTGGTAGGTCAGGCTCGCGAGCACATTTTAGCAGGAGATTTCACTGAATGGAAGACATTAATGATTAAAAAGGTGATGGAACGTTTGTAAACGGTCAGCTTTTATTTTATGGAGTAATTCAGACATAAAATCCGGAAATAAATAGAAGATAATTAATTTGAAATCTGCACCACTTGTATCCTTAAATTTCCGGATATCGAGTTTGCTATGTTGTTTGATAAAAGCGACTTATTCTTTCTTAACACTAACCTCTTCACCGGCTGAGTATAATACAGCCCATCAACCGTCAACATATATTTTATAAAACCTTTATGGAATCTCAGCCTTGTCTGCATCCAACAGAAAAAACGAGATACTATGAAAAAAATCCTTTTACTCTGTCTGATTACACAAGGGTTAATGGCTCAACCAAAACCTGTCCAATCAAAAATCAACAATGTGACTGTTTTTCCGAATGGCGCACAAATCACCCGTTCGGCGCATGTTTCTTTAGCCATCGGTAAAACCGAAATGATATTCAAAGGCATTTCGCCCCAAATCAATAAACAAAGTATTCAGGTAAAAAGTGAGGCTAATCTCACAATTTTATCGGTCGTTCATCAGGCAGGGAACCTACTGGATAAAGCAAAACAGGAAGAAATTAATGAAGTCGAATTACAAAAAACACTTATTGAAGATAAAATCAGGGCCGAGAAAAACAGCTTACTGGTTTTTAAAAGAGAAGAAGAAATGCTACTGAAGAATCAGGTAGTTGGTGGGACTTATGCAGGAATGAAGATTGCCGATTTCAAAGAAAGTGTTGATTATCAACGAGCCAGAATGCACGAAGCCTTGTCGAAGCAACTGGAAATCGAAAAAAACCTCAGGAAGCTGGAGGCTGAAATGAATAGCGTTAATCAGGCACTAACCCTGATAAACACAGCAAAAGATGCTATTCTTTCTGAAATAATAGTCACTGTACAATGCAAAGAACCTGTCAATGATGCTCTCTTTACCATTGATTATTTTGTACCAAATGCAGGATGGCTACCCACTTATGACCTTCGCATCAAAAAACTGACTGAACCTATTACGCTGGCTTATAAAGCCAATGTTTATCAATATTCTGGCGAAGACTGGAAAGACATACGACTAAGCCTTTCAACGGCCACACCCGGTAAAAATGCCGATGTACCAAAAATGAAAGACTGGATTTTAGGCGAAAACAACGATTACTCTGATTATTATGAAAATATCAATGCTTCAGCTAATCAATCTTTAACAGAAGTACAGGGGAGAGTTATTTCAAAAAACACGAGAAAAGCTCTGGCAGGCGTATCAGTTTTTCTGAAAGGAACGGCATTAGGAACTACTACCGATATGAATGGAAATTATAAAATCAACATTCCGCCTCTGCAAAGCCCTGCATCTAAAACACTTGTCTTTTCATTAAGGGGCATGCAAACGAAAGAAGATTTTGTTTCTTCTGATAAGCTTGATATAGAATTGGAAGAAGATATTGAGGGTCCAGTGGTTGTTGGTTATGTATCAAGCAAAAGAAGAGATGTAACAGGAGCCGTCACAAGCAGAAGAAATGAAAGAGGTAAAGTTATAAAAAGATTAGATATTGAAGCCAAAGAAGCACCCACCAGCCAGTTATTCGAAATTTTAATGCCCTATACTATCCCATCAGATGCCAGAGTCTATACGGTTGAATTGAAAGAAGAGCATGTCCAGGCTACATTTGAGCATATAAGTATCCCCAAAATTGACCCCGATGTTTTCTTACATGCCCATATCATAGACTGGGAGAAATACAAACTGCTGTCAGGTGAAGCCAGTCTGTTTATTGAAAATACTTTTGTAGGCAAATCGAAACTGAATCTTACCAATAAAGATACCTTAAGCATATCATTCGGGCGCGACAAAGGTGTGATAGTGAGCCGGAATAAAGTAAAAAGCTATCAGAAAAAACAATTCATAGGTTTTAATAAATCTGAGCAATCTGTTTATGAAATCATAGCCCGCAATACCCGAAATGAAGCCGTAAATTTGATTATAGAAGACCAGTTTCCTGTTTCAAAAAGCCGTGAGGTAAGCGTTGAAGACCAGGAAGCACCCGAAGCAGAAATCAATGCTGAAAAAAGCAGAGTGAAATGGAGGTTGAATCTGGCACCTGCCAAAGAATATAAACTCTCATTGAAATACACTATCAAATCGCCCAAATCAGGTTATATAGAAGCTGAATAAATCTTTCGTAATTCCTCATAAATAAGTGTTTAAAATTAATCAATAATAATATTTACCACCGAGTATCACAGAGTTTGGCACTGAGTTTCACGGTTTTTAGACACTCTGTGTGACTCTGTGCCAAACTCCGTGTAACACCGTGGTTTAAATTTTAATGGTAACTAATATTATTTCACTACTTATAAAAATTAAAAAATCTTTTATGGAATATGTTTACTCCATGCATCAAATAGAAAAAAACCAGATACAATGAAAAAAATCCTCTTACTCTGTTTGATTACACAAGGGCTTTGGGCACAACCAAAACCTGTTTCATCAAAAATCGAAAATGTGACTGTCTTTCTTAATGGCGCACAAATCAACCGTTCGGCAAAAGTGTCTTTACCTATTGGTAAAACCGAATTGGTATTCAAAGGTATTTCACCGCAAATCAATAAGCAGAGCATTCAGGTGCGCAGCGAAAGCAAATTTACGATTCTGTCGGTTACTCATCAATTGGGGAGCCTTTTGGATAAAACGCTACAGGACGAAATAACCAGTATTGAAGCTCAGAAAAGCCTGATAGAAGATAAAATCATTTCAGAAAACAATAGTCTTTTGGTTTTTACCCGAGAGGAAGATATGCTTCTGAAAAACCAGTCAATTGGTGGCTTACAATATGATTTAAAAGGAAATGTCGAATATCAACGCCAACGTATGCAAGACATAGTAACGAAGAAATCTGAGTTTAAGAAAAATATCCGAAAGTTAGAAGAAGAAACAAAAAAACTGAATCAGCAACTGACCGAAATCAATACAAAGAAAGATGTTCAGATGTCGGAAATAGTCGTGACAGTAATAGCTAAGGAAAATATCAGCAATGCACCCTTTTCCATCTCTTACTTTGTAAAAAATGCAGGCTGGACACCCACCTATGACTTCAGAATCGAGAAACTCAGCCAGCCTATTAATATTGCTTACAAAGCCAATATTTACCAATATTCAGGCGAAGACTGGCCGGAAGTAAAACTGACCCTGTCAACTGCCAATCCGTATAAAAGCGGCACAGCGCCTGTCTTACAAAAATGGGTAGTGGGAGAAAAAAATGATTATAGTGATTATTATAATAATATAGTTGAAGAAGATAATCAGGATGTTAACACAAATCAGTCGGAAATATGGGGAAAAGTGACTGACAAGTCTTACAATCTAGGTATGCCAGGTGTATCAATTAATCTAAAAGGAACAACTCTGAATGTATCAACAGATGCTAACGGTAATTATAGACTCACGATTCCGCCTACGTTTTATAATAAAAAAGCGACATTAATTTTCTCATCAATTGGTTATTCATCAATAGAAAAAACGATTACCTCTAACCGGGTTGATGCAATTTTGAATGAAGACCGAAAAGCTCTAAGCGAAGTGGTTGTAACTGGGTATGCTGGAAAAGATGGTTTGTCAGGAAGAGTACCAGGTTTAGCCATTGAGCAGGAATACAAAAAAAGCACTATTCCATTAGAGATTACTGAAAGCGACGCCCCAACCAGTCAGTCATTCGAAATTCTGGTACCTTATACGATTCCGTCTGATGGCAAAGTATATACTGCCGAGATTAAGGAAGAAAACATCCCTGCCGTATTTGAGCATTTTTGTGTACCAAAAATTGATACGGATGTGTTCTTGCATGCCCATATCATCGATTGGGAGAAATATAAATTATTAGAAGGAGAAGCCAGTCTATTCATCGACAATACCTTTCTTGGTAAATCAACCCTGAATCTATCCAATAAAGATACGCTAAGTCTATCTTTCGGCCGAGATAAAAACGTGATTGTTAGCCGCACAAAAATTAAAAGCTATCAGAAAAAACAATTCATCGGGTCTAATAAAACTGAACAGTTTTCGTATGAGATTGTAGCCCGTAATACCAAAAACGAAGCAATTAACCTGCTCATTGAAGACCAGTTCCCGACTTCGAATAATAAGGATATAAGCATTGAAGAAAAAGAAGCCCCGGAAGCAGAAATCAACATCGAAACCGGAAAAATCAAATGGCGGTTCAACCTTGCTCCTTCTAAAGAATATAAGGTTTCATTAAAATATACGATTAAATCCCCTAAATCCGGGTGGGTTGTTGAGGATTTTAAATGAAATGGAATAAATCAAGGTAGAGACAAGGCAATGCCTTGTCTCCTATTTTCGTAAAAATACCTATAAAACAAGAAACGCCTTTCCTTTTTCAATAGATTTAAGAGTAATATGCATGCAAAGAGATAAATTTTCCCCGCCCATGAGACAGGGCAATGCCCTGTCCCTACCTAGGTAATGCAGCAATCTCCCCTACCCCAACCTACTCACAAACTTATTCCCCTTAATATAAAACCGATAAAGAAAATCTGCTCCCTGCGTAATACCTATGCGGGTAGTGGTAATTGTCTCAAAATTTTCATCCTTTGGTGGCAGACAATAAAATTCGTCTTCATAAAGGGGTAAAAAGTTAAAATCACGGCTGATACCCATTGCTGTTACCAGCTTACCCGGGCCACTGCACAGGTTTTTAATCTGAGTGGTTTTCCGTCTTTTCTGCATCAATTCTATACCTTCTACAGGCTCCAAAGCCCTGATTAAAACCGCCTCTCCCACATCCTTATCACCACTAACGATATTGAAACAATGGTACATGCCATAAATCAGATAGACATAAGAAACGCCTGCTCCTTCAAACATGGCAGCATTCCGTGGGGTTTTCTTTCGGTAAGCATGGCAAGCAGGGTCGTTATGCAGATAGGCCTCTGTCTCAACAATAATACCTGAGGTGCGTCCTTCCGGGCTTTCATGTACCAATGTGCAGCCTAAGAGTTTTTCCGCTAAAGTGAGTGTATTATATTTTTCGTAAAATTCTTTGGGAAGAATGCGCTCCATAAGTACTTTTGGCAAAATAATTAATCCAAATGTATAACAAAATCCTATGTCTTTTGGTGCTTACGCAATTTTGCTACGCACAAAAGTCCTCTCCCAAAGACTCTTTAACTATCGCAAATACCCAATGGAAAACACAGGATATTGGCCATAGTATCCTATGGAAAAACCATCATTTCAATCAAAAAGATTTGTTTGAAGGCAATCAGATGGTAAATATTCTGGAAACACCGCTGAAAAACAAAAAGATAAAATTTGGCCTGGTAGCCGCCGACGAAATGAAGGCTGATACCGCCACTAAAAGATTATTCCTTCCCACCAGCAAAATGGCATTAGCAAGCCAAGCTGTAGCAGCAGTAAACGCTGGCTTTTTTGATACCAAAAAAGGTGGAGCAGTCGATTTTCTGAAAATCAATGGCAAAATAATGGATACAACCCGGGTCATAAACGTACCGCGCTTACCAACACATGCTATATCCGCCATTACGATTCATAAAAACAAAGTAAAAATCATTAAAGGAGCACCTGAACGTGGTTGGGAAAAGGAACTGAAAGAAGATAACGTATTGCTCACTGGCCCTTTGCTCCTGTTAAACGGACAAGCACAGACTTTAGAGAAAACTGCTTTTAACAATAACCGTCACCCACGCACCTGTGCCTGTATTACGAATGATAAGAAACTATTGTTGATTACAGTTGATGGGAGAAGCAGCGAAGCCTATGGCATGAGCCTGCACGAATTATCGGCTCTGACCAAAGCTCTCAACTGCAAAGATGCCATTAACTTTGATGGCGGTGGCTCAACCACCATGTATATTCAGAACCAACCTGAAAACGGGGTTGTGAATTATCCGACCGATAATAAAATATTTGACCATGCCGGAGAACGCTCGGTAAGCAATATTTTTGTACTTTTGAAAAAGTAATTCCGAAAGTTGAAGCAATTTGCTGCAAACTGCAGCATTTTTTCTTATAGAATATTATTCCAATCATATTTTGCATTCAGTTCAATACAAATATCGCCCTGAGAATCTAACTATTTCAGAACCCAACAAGTACAAAGCCGAGAATCTGCAATCGGAAGAAATGATTCTGAATTTAGGACCTCAGCACCCCTCCACTCACGGCGTTTTACGGCTGGAAGTAGTAACAGATGGCGAAATTGTAGTAGATGTAATACCGCACCTGGGCTATTTGCATCGCTGTTTTGAAAAACATGCCCAAAGCCTGCCCTTCAATCAGATTATCCCTTATGTAGACCGCATGGACTATCTTGGGGCGATGAATTCTGAACATGCCTATGTGATGGGCGTAGAAAAGATGCTGGGTATTGATAAGGATATTCCGAAAAGAGTTGAGTACATCAGAGTACTGGTTGCCGAGCTAAACCGTATTGCATCACACTTTATAGCCATTGGTACCTATGCCCTTGACCTTGGTGCCTATACTGCTTTCCTCTGGCTTTTCCGTGACCGTGAGCATATCATGCGTTTATTGGAATGGACCAGCGGAGCACGCATGCTTTATAACTATATCTGGGTAGGTGGTCTTTTTTATGATATCCCTGTAGGCTTTGAAGACAGATGCAGGTCATTCATTGACTACCTCAAACCGAAACTGGTTGAATTACAGCAATTAGTTATTGAAAACCATATTTTTATTAACCGCACAGCCAATGTAGCGGTGCTACCCCTGCCTCTTGCCATTAATTATGGCTGCACCGGGCCAGTATTGAGAGGCTCAGGCTTACGATGGGACTTACGCAAAGTGGATGGCTATTCAGTATATCCCGAAATCGACTTCGATGTGCCTATCGGCAAAGGTGAGGTCGGCACAGTGGGTGATTGCTGGGATAGAAACCATGTGCGGGTATTAGAATGCCACGAATCTATCAGAATAGTAGAACAATGCCTGGAAAAGCTGACTAAGGAGCATGTACGCACCAAAGAATTTGACCCACAGGCGATGGTTCCAAAAAAAATACGTCCGCCAAAGATGGATTTCTATGCACGTGCTGAAAGTACCAAAGGTGAATTAGGTTTCTTTTTCCGTACTGATGGTCGTTCGGATGTACCTGTGAGAGTGAAGGCTCGTGCCTGTTCATTTAATAATCTTTCAGTTTTGCCTGAAATAACCCGTGGAGGAATGATTGCCGACTTAATAGCCGCTATCGGCTCAATAGATATTGTTATGGGTGAGGTTGACCGATAAACAAGGCACTGATTTTCCTCAATATCACAGCGCCCACAGCTATAATAAATTTAACTTTCGGGACGGTGTTCATAAATTTCAGTTCTTCCCATAAGCCCGTATCTCCATCTAAAAAACTAAAAACTCTGGCAGGAGGATTTTTACTATACAGGCTGGCAAAAATATCTGCTGCCGGATGCCTCCTCTGCTCCAGTACATTCAGTAATACACTGGCATAGAATTTAAATCTTTTATGAAACCAATTTTCTTTTACCTCGGGTGAACCTGTTTCTTCCAGGGTTTCCACTATTTTTTTCAGTTTCCTTTGTGTATTCTGAAAAGTATATCCGGTAGAAGGGTTAGTGTATCCTCCGGATGTACCAATTCTTACCACATGCTTACTCGGATATTCTTCTGCAGCCACATCGCTCATGGGTATTGCCCCAACCTCTTCATTGATAATTTTATAGCCTGTACACAATTGTCCGGTAATGAATTTGTCTAATTCAGCATCATATTCATCGGCAGCTAAAAGTGTTTCGCTAAAAAGTGTATATTCTACCAGGGCTTTGTGTTCATCAAAAGGCAGTATATAAATAAACCTGCAATCACTCTTCTGTTCAATATTGAAATTCATCATTACCGGAAGCGCCGGATTAAAACAAGGTTTTTCTGTCTGAATCAGATAGCCTTTAAAATGTTGCAGCAGGTTATGATTGTATCTGAGGGTAAGATCAAGTTTATATGTACTGTCAAAAACCAGAGTGGCTTTCAATAATTCTCCGGTTTGGGTTTCTACAATTGCGCCGTTTGTATCTTCATTTATATTTCTGACCGAATCTTTCAGCCATTCTATACCATCATGTTTTTTTAGCTCAGCAACAACAAAATCATAAAAGTCGGCTCCTCTGATTAATTTGTACTGATAAACGCCCATATCAAGCTTCTGCGCTTTTCCATAGGCATCAACCAATTGTACGAAATCCCATTTCCGACACACAATGTCCTCAAACATTCCGGGGTTTTGTTCCCAGAATGCCCAGGTTTTATCATAAGTATTTTTCTCTTCAGGCTCTATTAGCAATATTGATTTGGCAGCCAGCTTACTTTTCTTCAGATAATAGGCTAAAGAAAGTCCTGACATACCCCCACCACAAATAATGTAATCGTATTGCTTCATTAAACAAAAACCTCACAATTGCTTGTCAGGTTTATATTTTAAGTGATTAATCTCTATACATGCACGTGTCTTTCGGCATGGTAGCTCGAACGAACCAATGGCCCTGATTCTACGTACTTCAATCCTCTTCTCAAACCTTCTTCACGATACATCGCAAAAGTATCAGGGTGAATAAACTCTATTACTTCGTGGTGCATTTTGGTCGGTTGCAGGTATTGACCCAGCGTCAGAATGTCCAATCCGTTTTCGGCCAAATCATCCATTGCTTTAAAGACTTCATCTGTGGTTTCTCCCAAGCCTAACATAATTCCCGATTTGGTGCGTTTACCAAATTCTTTGGTGCGGCGGGTTTGTTCCAGACTACGTGCATATTTCGCTTGTGGGCGAACATTGCGATATAATCGCTCTACAGTTTCCATATTATGAGAAACAACCTCCTGACCGGCAGAAATCATGCGATAAAGCGCTTCCCAGTTACTTTTTGTATCAGGTATCAGGGTCTCTATCGTTGTTTGCGGCGATTGCGTCTTTACAGCCCTCACGGTCTGGTACCATATTTCAGCGCCTTTATCTTTCAGTTCATCACGGTTTACTGATGTCAGCACGGCATGCTTTACCTGCATTAATTGTATAGCTTCTGCCACACGACGTGGTTCGTCGGTATCATATTCATTCGGGCGTCCGGTCGCAACTGCACAGAATGTACAGCTACGTGTACAAACATTACCTAAAATCATAAAAGTAGCCGTACCCTCGCCCCAGCACTCGCCCATATTTGGACAATTACCCGACTGGCAGATGGTATGCAATTTATGCTCATCAACTAAACTACGTACTTTTTTGAAATTTTCGCCAATAGGAAGCTTAACCCTCAACCAATCCGGGCGGCGAGTTCGTTGTTCGGTACTTACAACGGGTGTATCTATCATGTTCTTAAAAACTAAGGTTCTTGGGCGGTTGCCCTAAGCAGGTACAAAAGTAGGAGTTTTTAATAATTGCCAAAACAATTACTTAGTCTTCTTTTGTTTTTTGTTACCAAAATAAATTGTCAGGTAACCTGCACTATAGAAACGTGAATTGGTAGTCAATTGGTTCGACATAATCTCAGGAGTTTTACTGAAAAGCTCTGTTGTGATACCCAGTTCAAAGCCTGTCAGGTTATTTCCGAATGTATTCATGTCGATATTTGCAGCTAATTTTAAATGCACTCCCGGAATCATCTTCATGCCAACAAAGAAATCCTGCCAGATACCGGCTGAGCCTTGTATTCTGTTCAATTCTTTATGAATATTCGGGTCGAACTGTACTACATCTACAGCACCACGGCCGTTGCGGTCATATTTGATATAATAGGGCTTTTGCAAACCAAAAGATGGCCCGGCAGCAACAATCACACTGATGCCAATACCATCATCGCCGTTTTTCTTAAAAAACACCACCTCTCTGCCATACTCAGGGCGAAGTGAAAAGAAATAATTTCTTTTACCATATATAAAACGATTGGCAATACTCGTAGGCTCAGATTTTTCCTTAGGATTTTTGATATTTACTGCTTCAAAAGCAATATACTGATGAACAGGGTTCCATTTATAAGTTCCGATGGCTTTGGAATGGCGCACAACCAGACCACCCAATAAACCCGAATTAGTATTGGTAGTTAATCCATAAGCCAGCATCTTATAATCCTCTTTCTTGGCCTCAGTCTTTTTAGAGTCCGGTTTACTCGCTGTCGAAGATTTTCTTTGTGCAAAAGTGCTTGTTACTGCAAGCAAAAGCACTATACTAAGTACACTTATTTTCATGGGTAAAAAATTTATAGCCCACCTATTACCGATATTATTAGCTAAAGATAGATTTAATTTTATAAATACTAACATTAAAATTGATAAAATTGTTAGGGAAATGTTGATTCTTTTGGAAATACTTATTTTCAACGTAATTTTGAGGGGTATTATTCAACAGAATCGAATAATTTCCTTAAAATTCTCTAATAAAGATGGCTACTTCAAAAATCCTTTATCTTGGCGAGCTTCGTACGCAAGCTACTCACCTGCAATCAGGTATTGAAATCATTACCGATGCCCCTATCGACAACCACGGAAAAGGTGAGGCCTTCTCTCCTACCGACCTTACCGCAACGTCGTTGGGTAGCTGTGCCATGACCATTATGGGTATTGCCGCCCGCCGCGATGAAATCGATTTTACAGGCTCTGAAATAGCCGTAACTAAAGTAATGTCAGCAGAATTACCGCGTAAAATTGTAAAAATAGAAGTAAATTTCTCGATGCAGACTGCTGAAGAACTAAGCGAAGCAGTAAAGCAGAAGTATATACGTATTGCCCATACCTGTCCGGTAGCACTAAGCCTGCACCCCGACCTTGAACAGGTATTCAATTTTAACTGGCATGTGGCTGAGCCTGCTTAAAAAACAAAGAGGGAAGCGCGAACGTTTCCCTCTTCAAATATCTACGCCACCTGGCTCACAATCTCATCAAATCTGATGTCGAAATGCGATGCATCATAGGTGCATGCGCCATTCTGTATTAATAGTACCTGTGGTGATTGATGCTCTATATCAAAATCGCGGGCGATTTTATTTGAGATACTTCTGAACCTGATTAAATCCAGATAGAATGGTTCGATACTCTTAGCCTTCTCTGTATCCCAGGCTCTTTCCATTCTGCTCAAAGAGGCCGAACTGATAGAGCAGGTAGTACTATGTTTAAAAATCAAAACCGGATGTTCAAAAGACTTCTGTTTAATTTCCTCTAGCTGTGTTTCGTCGTTAATCGTATGCCAATTCATTATTAATCAAAATTTATTCTATTCCCTTAACCAAAAGGAAAGCATAAAAGTTTCGGAAAATGAATTGAAACTGAAGACGAATTAAGACATATAATTGCGGTAAATGATAATTAACTGATAGCGAAGATTAAGAATTCTTAGGGCTATAAATTTAACTATGTTAGTATTTCTAAGGAATTTCACAAATTTCGAAACAATACCTACATAGTTTGGCTCTGAAGATTTATCGTTCTGGTTAATGGCAATACTCAAGGTGATACAATAATAAGCCAGTGCATTGGTAATATCCATTATTGAGTGAATGACAGGATTCTCATTAATAAAATGGAATTCGCTATAGAACACATCTTTTATCAGAATTAGGGTAACCCCTGTTACCCCTATCCAATAACTTTTCTTGTTAACCGGACGGAATAAACCCAACACAATTAATATAAACAACTCAAAAGCATAGAGAACCGTCACCACGAAAACTGTATCCGGAATGACCTTCAATAATACAAAGCCAAAGAAAAAGAAAACGAAGCCGGCCGGAATAGCCAGTTTGAGCAGATTCTTACGCCCCAGGCTATATACGTGTGTTCCTTCTCGCTGAAAAACAATGATATATATCAGATGAACAATACATGCAAGCGTAATTTGGGCCAATTCACCATTACCTCTATAATTGAGATAAATCGAAATATCGGAAAACCCGCCTAAAGCACTGCCGATATATATCAGTCTGTCTACACCTCCCGTCTCCCATTTACGCGAAACTCCATAGAACACGCCAATGAGAGGCATCAACAATGTTGTACCCACAAGCAGCGCTATGCTGTTTTCATTAAGAAAAACATAGATATTGAATATTACTAATATTCCTAATAATATAGTAATAACTCTTTGCATGAGTTAGAAAACAATTGTATATGGTTTGGACTTAAAAGCTAGAAACACCTTGCTAAAAACACGCCTATGAATCTCCTGACAATGATAAGATATAAAAACTTGAATATCAAATATTTATGACGGTTTTCATCTGACTTTTTTTTGAAAGAATGTTTCATGACTAATACTCTATCAAAAGACGTGCTAAAGATATAGCTTATCCCAAATAAATTATAAAAAAGTGCAAAAAACTTTTCTAACGGCTGCACAAAACGCATTTTTTTCGTCCACTTATCCACAATTTAACTCCATTTATCGGTTATAAAAGTTTTTCCTAAATATTGGTACATTTTTTGACAATCTTTACTTCCGAAAAATAGTCCCTATTTTACAGTAAAATTAGCCATTACGATAACCTAAAAATCAATTTTATGAAAGATTTGCCAAAACAAATGTTGTACGTGAACGACGTTTTCACTACAGCGCGTGACCTCGGCCTTATTCAAGTAAAAGCACAACAAGATGAAGAATCGAGCCGTAAGATTTCAATAAACGGTAAGTCTTATGTCAGTTTCATGTCTAACAATTACCTTGCATTTGAAAACGATGAAAGAGTAAAGGAAGCGGCAATTGAAGGCATTCGGAAATACGGTATGCAAACGTCTATTTCAAGAATGTATATGTCGTTCGACCATTACCTTGAACTGGAAGACAAATTAGAAAAGATTTTTGGTTTACCCACATTTCTTGCATCAAGCACTACCCTCGGGCATTTTGCCTACCTGCCTGTTATCGTCGGAAGAAACGACGCTGTTATCATGGATCAGTTTGTTCATGAAAGTGTTCAGTTGGCGGTCAGCACTTTAAAAGCTGATGGCTACCATGTTGAAATGGTTAAGCATAGCCAGATGGAGATGCTCGAAAGAAGAATTAAAATGTTAAGCGAGAAGTACGACAATGTATGGTATATGGCCGACAGTGTGTACTCAATGCACGGAGACGCAGCTCCGATGAAAGATATCGAAACTTTATTAAATACTTACGATAAATTCAGAGCGTATATAGATGATGCTCACGGCATGAGTTGGATTGGTGAACACGGCAAAGGATATGCCTTGCACCATATTCCGCGTCATGAAAAAATGTATGTCATTACCTCACTCAATAAAGGTTTTGGCGCATTCAGTTCGGCATTGATTTTCCCTAATAAGCTGACCAAACAAACAGTTTATAATTGTGGCGGCGCTTTAAGATTCTCGGCTCCTACGCTACACGCAGGTATTACAGCCGCCTCTTGTATTGCAGATATTCACTTATCTGAAGAAATCTATGAAAAGCAATTACGCCTGAGTGAACTCATCTCTGTGTTTACACAAAAAGCCAAAGAATTAGACCTGCCTATCGTTAATTACGCACACACACCGCAGTTTTTCTTAGGTTTGGGTAGTGTAGAGTTATTGATTCGTTTTTCACAGTTCCTGATGAGCAAAGATTTCTTGTTAAGCCCATCAACTGTGCCGGCAGTGCCTGTTAAACATTCGGGTTTCCGTATATCATTAAGCTTATATCAGACCGTAGATGATGTAAAGAATTTACTGGACCTACTGGCTGAATACATTGAAATGTTGGAAAAAGAAGGCTCATTTAACAAAGAACAAGTATTAAAAGGCTTCAAAATGAGCGATAGACAACGACTTATTGCATAAAAACGCTTCAGATTTATCTGAATATAATCAGACCTCTTTTGCTTGCCGCATTAGAGGTTTTTTTTCTGAACGCTGATTACGTTGATTAAGTGACTTAACTGATTAAATTTACCCTTAGTGAGTTAATAGTATGTACCCCACTAGATAGGGTAATATACGATTTAAAAACAGTGCAATCATAAAATCAGCGGACGCCGCGCGGGTCAATCAAAGTTCAGACAAACTTCTTAGTATATTAATAAATTTATCTTTCTTTTATCCAATTACTTAGGCTCATCATCAATTTTTACCTATCTTTAACAGCAGAAACTTTACGACAACAAACTATTAAGTATTTTTACTTAAGCCCTTACGCACCAAAGATTATTAAATGAGCCTAAATACCGACAATATCCGCCTGGTTTTTGGATTAAAATTAAAACAACTGCGAATTGACAAAGGTATGTCACTGACCGACCTCGCCCAGAAATCGGGTCTGTCTATGTCATATATCAATGAAATTGAGAAAGGAAAGAAATACCCCAAGTCTGACAAAATTGTGGCGCTGGCCGATGCCATTGGAGTAGAATACGATAGTATGGTTTCGCTGAAACTCAATAAGAAACTCGAACCTATATCCGAACTGCTGAATTCTAACTTCCTGACCGAGCTCCCTTTTGAAATTTTTGGTATCTCTCCTGCCGACCTTCTCGAACTTCTTTCCGGTGCCCCTACTAAACTCAGTGCTTTTATCAGTACTATTATTGAAATAGGGCGAACCTATAATATGACTGTTGAACAGTTCTATTTTGCCGTATTGCGTTCGTATCAGGAAATGCACGACAACTATTTCCCGGACCTGGAGGATGCCGTTGACCGCTTTTTAGCAGAAAATAAAGTCGGCCCGGAGCAACAGGTAGATGAATACTTTTTATCCAATCTGCTGACAGATAAATATGGTTTTACGATTAAGTATTTCGACGAAGAAGACTATCCGCATATAGCCAATATCCGTTCGGTGTTTTTGCCTAAAACCAGTACGCTACTTATCAATAAGCGTATTACATCAGACCAACGGGCCTTTACTTTAGGCCGTGAACTTGGCTTCTTATATATGAAGTTGAAAGACCGCCCCTATACTTCGTCGTGGGTGGAGGTAAAATCATTTGAACAGGTGCTGAATAATTTTAATGCTTCCTATTTTGCCGGGGCTATTCTGATACGCAGAGAAAAGCTGATTGAGAAACTGGAACACATCTTTAACCAAAGCACCTGGAACAACAGAGCTTTGATTGATTTAGCCGAACATTTTCAGGCTACCCCCGAAACGCTCTACCACCGCATCAGTAATGTGCTACCCAAATATTTTGGCATTGATGGTATCTTCTTCCTGCGTTTTGAAGCGCCGAACGGCAAAAAAGATTATCACCTCACCAAAGAAATGCATCTGGCTCGTCGGCACACCCCGCACGAAACCCAGCATGAGCATTATTGCCGCCGCTGGATTTCGCTGAATATACTGGATGATGTATCTGATTTACAACTAAAAGGTGAAGTAAAAGAGCCGCTGGTTGGCGTACAAATATCCAATTACGTTGATTCCAAAAGCCAGTATTTTGTAATGTCGATGGCACGCCCGCTCAACATCATTTCAAACCTCAACATCAGCGTGACGATGGGTTTTGAGATGAACGATGAACTAAGAAACAAACTAAAATTCCTCGAAGACCCAAAAATCCTGAGACGCGACGTAAACCAAACTTGCGAACGCTGTAGCCTATTCGACTGCAAAGAACGTGTAGCCGCCCCTGTTATTTTGCAAAAGAAAAGACAGATTAAGCAGATGAAAGAGGCGTTGAAGGCGATGGAGTAAGGGGTGAGGTTTGAAGATATTTTGCAGCCCTGATGATTTTTCGTTGGGGCTTTTCTTTGTAGGTACCGTTAAAAAAATAAATACCCCCTTTACCTAGGAAAGCGATTTAGTTTATTAGGTTTGAGATATTTTTAATTTTATTAAGTCTTTGCTAAATGCGCTACAGAATATTTCAATAATATAAAGCAGTAGTTTAAGATAATTTAATAAAAGGTTTCTTACTAATCTCGATGATATTGAGGCTGTTTAAACTTAAATAAAGTATTCCCAAAGAAGTGCGAATTTTGTGTTGCGAACAAAAAAACAACACGACATGGGAATACTTAACAAAAGTACAATAGAAAGATGGATTTTACCTCATTTGACAATAGGGGAACGAGGTTTTG
>CALRLS020000055.1:0-16561 GCA_943368815.1 Cyanobium sp. NIES-981 | reverse complement strand
ACGGAGTAATGGCTTCATAGAAATTAATTTATGCAACTATGTTGCAAATATAATTGTTGGTTTTTATTTTTGCATCATTGTTGCATAAATAATTTCAATTGTACCATCTTATAATGACCAAATTATTATTAGGTTTTCAGCTCATTTCCTCTTCTTTAATCCATTTGCTTTGTTGCGGTTTGCCTGTATTGGTAAGTATAGGTGGCAGTTTAAGCATTCTTATAGCTCTAAAGACTTTTACACCATTTATCTACTGTTGTCAGCTTATATTTTTCGTCTTTACTTTTTATCAATTGTACGTACATCCCAAAAGCCTGTCAAAATCTATCAGGCAAATGCGGATTGTGTTCTGGATAATATCCACTGTTTCTTTTATTTTGTTTTTGTACCCACCCGCACATTGGTTTAAGTCAGAGGAGGCTAGGATTAAACAGGCACAAATGGAACGTTTTTTCAAGCGTAAAAATCAACACTGATAGTATAATAGATAGTAAACGGGGGACAAAACCAGTAGAGATTAGGCTAAAGAGGTGTACATCAACCTTTAGAACTAAATATGATAATCGGAATTTCTTTCAGAGATTCAGTTTGGGTTCCAACCAAAGGGCTGCTAAGCCAAGTACGATGAGTGCATACCAAATCCAATCGGGTAGAGTGGTGGTGAGCGTTTGGGCAGAGGTAGGGCCGCTAACAGCTTCAAAATTCTGATGTGCCAGTAAGGTCTCTTGTATCTGTGTGCTTTGTTGGAGCGCATTTGGCTTATCTTCGACGAAAATTTGCAGAGAATCCTGAAAAGCCTGCCAACCTGTTTTTCTGAAAGTATAATTAGCTGAATAAGACAAAGGATTAATAGCTGATTGTACTAACCGGGTAGTATCACCTGCTATTCTGAGTGTATTCGTTAAAACCGACAAATTGTTAAGCACAATAGGTGTTTGGGTATCAGTAAAAACCGGTGATTCAATACTGATATTATTCTCAAAAGGCGGATTTAATTGTTGAAACACACCAGCCCATATTTTATTATAGCCAAGGCTGTCTCCGCTCAGTTTTAAGGGGAAAGTTTCATTCAGCAAACTTAAGCCAACTTTACCACCTTTTTTCTGAATAGCAATAGGATAAGTGCCCACCGTTTTCTGATTTATGCTTTCTTCAATTCGGTAGGGTAAGGCTGTAAGGTTTTCGCTTATAGTAATAGACTGATCATTAGAGGTTTTCCGGATATGCCAGTTTGTGCCCAATGCCTGATTAATGATTTTAATGTCCTGCTCAGGCTGAATGCAGTTCATAAACAATACACTTTTGCCTTCTGCTAAGGCCTTTTTAACTAAAGCATGTGTTGCATTGCCCGGGTCGGTAATAACTATATCCGCAACGAATCCTTTTGCCTGGATGGTTTTATTAATAGAAACCTTGCTTTGCGCATCTTTGGCAATGGTTGTAATGATTTCTACCCGATGATTACTTTTGCCCAGCCACTCCGACAGGCTTTTACTTTCAAAATCGGGGTTCTCCAGAATAAATAACACATTAAAAGTCTGCGGAGCCTGAGTATAGAAATGAACGGCCTGCAAAGGCTCGTTATTTAATGATAGAAGCGCTTCTGCCCTGCCAATACTGAAAGCGGGGAAACTTAAGCGAAATGAATTGAAACCTTTCTGTAATTGCACACTATCCAGTACCTGATTGGCGTATTTTAGTTTAAGTGTTTTGGCCTCTTCTAGCGCTATTTTACCATTTACTTCCTGTATATCTCCCTTTCTTACAATGCCTTTCCATTGCAGGTCCTGCAACTGATTATTGGCGTAATAGGGTAACCAGCTTAACTTTTTCTGACTTAAACGGCTGATAGATTGAGGTGTGAAATTTTGTCCCAACAGATAAATACTCCCCAGATGGTCAATAAAATGAGGGTTCTTTGCAATCAATCGGTTAAAATCTTTGCTATTGAAAGATTCTTTGATTTGCAGGCTATCCCTGACTTTCTGAATATAGACTGCTGGTACGCTGGTGTCAGTCAATAAAATCCTATTTGTATCACTTGTGTACTTCCATTCGGGTTGGAGTACGAAAAGAAAAACTAAAAGCCAAACAAACAGATTGAGTCCCAGGCGTATCCATAGACGTTTTTTTGTGAGAGATTTAGATTGCATGAGCAACCAGACCTGTATAAGCAATACAATACCCAAACCTGCATAGAGTATCAGGTATGATTGAAAAATAGAGAATACAAGTATTGCGAATGTCATCGGTTAGGTATAACTGTTTCGGTTATTGGATATTTTTCCAGAATGCCTTTTCTAATTTTTTGTCTCCCACATAGGACCTATTCATCAAACCCTTTGGTTGATTAATGTCAGCTAACTGATAGAGTTTTGTTTTTAAGTCTGCTTTTTCGTCGTCTGATAAATCCTTATCATTGATTAATCTTTGTAATAAGCTCAATACAGACCAATTAGATAATTTACTATTGATTACTCTGGTGCTCAGGTAGCTACCCAATGCCAGAACCTTCTGTTTTTGTTGCCCATTCAACTTTTGCGTTGCTGCTTTGGTGTCTATTATACCCATTACTTCTGCCACCAAACGTTCAATTTGTTGCGGAGAGAAATTCTTTTCATAGCTGAATGCCTCATTAAATTTCTTCAATTCACCTGTCAGGCGCTTTTCTTTTTCTTTAATTGGAGGTGGGTCAAAGCTTGTTTTCTTTACAAAAACACGGGCTTTTTGTTGCGCAGATTTCAGGAACTCCAGGGCTTTTTTCTCAAAAGGGAGTGCTTTTTCCGGTTCATATAAACGCAGACGTAATTCTGATTGCCACATTTGTTCTAAAGCCATTTTAAGCAGACTACGGGTTGATTGTTCATAGAACGTATTCGCCTCTCCGTCGTCATGATTATGTACATAATCTTTCAGAATGGCAGCCACAGGGTCGTCATTATCTGAATTGTTTTTCGTTCCTCCGTGGTCATGCCCGTCATTATGAGGTTTTTCTCCATCCTCATGGTCGTGCTCACCCTCATCATGTGCATGTGAAAAGCCTTTTAATAAGTCGGCTGTTTCTGTACTTGCATCGGTTGGAAGCGCACTTCCTCCACCAATTGAGTTTTCAAACTCTTCACCTAAATACTGTCCATATCTCAAGCGTAGCGCTTTCTGGTCGAAGCCTATTTCGTTTGAAGTACTGTTGAAATCTTTCTGATTAACCTTATTCCTTTTGGCAATCAGTTTTTCAGTGTCAATAATAATCTGTCGCTGACTTCTGAAATACTCAGGCAGGATATTCATGGCCATTGTTGCCATTTCAGCCTGTTCGGTTTTAGAAGTATCTTTATAAACGATGAAATAGGTATCTGATTTGGTATAATTAGGCTCAGGTCTTTTGTTATCAAATGCCCCCCAGTAATAATACAGCTCATCTCCCGGAGCAAAATTCAAGGCTTTCAGGTCAATGCTTTTAGACACAGTGGCTTCTTTAAAATTAGCCTGACTAATAGGAAATTTGAGCTCCCTGAACTTCACATTTTCACCGGAGCCTCTGGCCACCGTTGCTACAATAAAAGCCTGATTTACCTGAAAATCATCGGAGATTCTTGCTGAAATCTGTATGGTTTTAGGGTCTTTCAGGTAATGGAATTTGTAGAGTTCTTTTGAGGCAGGGTCTATTTTAGGCGCTAAATCAGGGATAGCTTCCAATCTATAATAATCTGACTGATAAATTAAAGAGTCTTTCCAAAAGGCTTTGAAAGCATATAAGCCTGAAGCTTGCAGCACATCGGTATATTCAAATAATGCACCGGTTTTTCTGAACGCTAATTCCTCACCTCTGTTATTAGTTAATTTTAAGGCTAAATCATTTGTATGGGAGAACTCCAATTGCCATTTCAATGCAGAACCACTGATGGCAGAAGCATTCAAATCGGCACTTGTCCTGATAGGAAGTCGCGTATAGGCAGGTGGTATAACAGTCAATTGAGCAGTGTTAAAAACCGGAGCTGTGGCCAGTTTTTCTTTTGCCTGATTTGTTTCTTTTTTTGTATCAGAAAATGGCGCTGCATTTTCTTTTTGCAATAGAGGATAAGCAAAATAAAAGCCAACAGATGCCAATAAGATTAATACAGGAATCCATATCTTAGAATTAATAATACCTGGAATCCTCTGCCCATTAAGTTTGTCTGCCAATCTTTCCAATTGCAATTGTTCCGCAATATTGGGTTGCATTACATTTACTAATTGAAGACTGTATTCTGATTCATCAATTTTCTGATGAATTAATTTGAATGCCTCATTCTGATTGTTTTTGAAAAGTCCGTCAGTATACGCAGCAACAATCAGCGAAATAAGACAGACAATTATTGTGGTAATTAGCGAAACTTCGAAAGCTGAAAGCACAACGAAAACAGCCGCAACCTTCAGCAGGATTGTCAGTAAAGAAACTGCATATAACTGATAGCGTACACCTGATATGATATGTTTAACCTGATTCATGCGTTCTTACGAATGGCTATGTAACGTTCGGTACCTAGAATAACGATAAATATGAGCAATAGTATTTTTGAAAACGCACTTTCTTCAGGCGCTTTGCTTTGTGGAGTATATTTAAACAAACTATGCAATTGCTGATTACTTAGCGCATGAGTGCCGGGATTTAATCCATAATGTTTGATTAGTACTTCTCCCAGCCATTCAGGCAATTCTCCATTAAAAACAAGTTCCGAGCTTTGCGGACTCAAACCAACAGGAACATTAATAATATTCTTTTGATAGCTTAACCGACTAGCTGGTAAATGGTTGGTATTTGTTAAAATGTACAAAGTAGAGGCTGAAAAAGCACCTGATTGAGAAGAAATATTATTACCGAATACCCAATCATATTTCTTGTTATTTATTAACTCAGAATCAATACTTATATCCATTTGGTACACTTCTGCCAATGCTTTTAATGTGGCATTAATGCTCTGTTTTTCTGCTTTATCAATATTAAGTATCAGCACATTAATAGTATTACTTTGGATTGGCTTTTCGGCATATTTACCATTTTTATCCAGTTCTGCATTTGTGCTTAAGAGATTTGCAGCATTCACAAACAGTTTCTGATTGTTGGCAAAAGCTAAATAAGGCTTTGGAGATTTATTCAATGAGTCCACAATCGTATGCAGACTAAATTGATTGGGTACAAAAATATGTCCTGTTTGTGCTAAGCCCTGCTCATTAATAAAATATAATTCCAGATGTTCTTTATCTACGCTTTGTGCTATTCTATTAAGGCCGGATTGAAGAATAACCGGATTAAAATCTTTTGTCGCTGGTAATTGGCTTAAGTCTTCAATTGGCTCTGGCCTGGTCTGAATCCAGTATAGTTTTTCTCCTTTCTTTAGAGCTTCTTCCAACTCAAATTTGAAATTACTTGTCACCAGCCCATTTGCCTGAACTAAATGTATTTTTTGTTTTGAGCTTTCGGCATTTATCCGGTTCATCAAAGGCTTGCTTAAAAAGAAGCAGAGTAATAGGATAAGCAGACAGCGGAGCAGGAGCAACAGGAGGTTGTCTAACCGAATGCCCTTTGATTGCTGAAGGTTTTTTTCGATTAGCCATTGTGTAGCTGCCCATTCTATTACTTTTCCTTTTTTCTGATGCCAGAAATGGAGTATAATCGGTATGGCAATAGCCAGCCCTCCCCACAAAATCAAAGGATTTAATAATTCCATGCTTACAATTTCCTTTTCTTTAATGATTCCGTAATGACCCTTGCGATAGGTTCATTGAGTGTCACTCTGATTAAATTTACATTTGGTATGCGTAGCGCTTCTTCTAAATTTTTCAGATAGGCCCGGGCAGCAGTTTTAAATTCATCCTTAATAGCTTCTGCCTGCAGTTCTATTTCCTTCTGTGTTTCTAAATCTTTGAAACGATAAAAGCCTTTCAGTTCAAAATTGATTTCTTCTTCACCTAATACCTGAAAAATCACAAGCTCTCGCCTGGGATTCGCAACATGCTGAATCAGTTTTAACCATTCATCATCTGCCTGCAAAAAATCGGAGGCAATTACAATTAACTCCTTTTGCTTTTGCTGAAACTCCGGAAATTTGGGGTTGTCGTTTTTCCATTGTCCCCCTGCTTCTGCCTTTTCAAGAGAATAAAGAATCCGTTGAAATGATTGTTTGCCTGAGGGTACCACTGTTTGCAAATCGCCGTTTTGCAGGGTATATAAACTCATCTGATCGCTTTGCCGATACCCCAGATAGGCTAAAGAAGCCAACAGGATTTTGCAATAGTGCAACCGACTCACGGATTTCTCATGATAATTCATTGAGCCGGATAAATCCAGAACGAATCTTATATTCAGATTACTTTCAGTGGCTGATTCCCGAACGAGGTGTTTTTGTGTACGGGCATAGAGTTTCCAGTCAATTCGCTTGGGGTCGTCGCCTGGTTCGTAATGTCTGTATTGTTCAAATTCTGTCCCTATACCCGAACGCTTGCTTCCGTGGATTCCCAGCATGACTTCTTCACTAACCAATCGACCAGCCAGTTGCAGATTATTTAATTTAATGAGTTCGGTAGTGAGCATTAATAAGTTTTATTTCTTAGAACCTGTTTAAACTTATTTCTTTCGACTCCAAATGGCGCTTTTCTGATTATACTTCAGAGAAAAATTTCGTACGTAGTTCTACTACGAACTCATTTTTTCTCTTCGTCTAATCAAAAAATCACTCATTTTCGTCATGAAATAAAAAGTTTAAACAGGCTCTTACTTAAATCAATTCTTTAAAAATGTATTTTTCTTCATACTCTACTTCGAACTTTTCCAGAAAAGCAATATATTCCTCTCTGAATGTTCTTTGGAGATGATGTTCTTCCTGATTTTCAATGTATTTTACTACTTCTTTAACCTGAGATTTACTATAAGAAAAAACGCTATACCCTTCCTGCCATTCAAATTTTCCTCTTATCAATTTTCTTTTATTAATCCATGTTGACGAATTTCCTTTTATGTCCTGCAATAATTCTGAAATTGATTGTGTGGGATGCATTCCAATTAAAATGTGTATATGGTCAGGCATTCCATTAATGATGATTAATTTGTGCTTTTGTTCCTGAATTACTCCAGTGATGTATTTATAAAGTTCGTCTTTCCATTCATTCTTAATTACACCATCCCGATATTTTACGGCAAATATTATATGCAAATGAATTTGAGTATAGGTATTTGCCATAGTAAAGTTTGTTTTTTAGTCCCGTAGGGACGATATATAGGTAGAAGAGTAATTAAGTTATTTTTCAATATCCCGTAGGGATAATATATTAAATTAGTCGCAATTAATATATCGTCCCTACGGGACTTGGAACTTCAGGGATTCATCTTTTTCTACCAATATGTTATCCCTACGGGATATTTTTTGTTAATGTTTATCTTTTAATACCAATTTTTCATTTCAGTCCCGTAGGGACGATATATCGGTAGAAGAGTAATTAAGTTATTTTTCAATATCCCGTAGGGATAATATATTAAATTAGTCGCAATTAATATATCGTCCCTACGGGACTTGGAACTTCAGGGATTCATCTTTTTCTACCAATATGTTATCCCTACGGGATACGATACCTGAATATTTTTATAAAAACTATCTTATTTGCCCCTTAACAATTCTCCAATCACATCATCACTCGTAATATTTTCTGCTTCGGCACGGAAATTCAGGGCAATTCTGTGGCGCATTACCGGATAGGCTAATGTCTGTATATCTTCCGGAATCACCGAAAAACGTTCGTTCAATACCGCTCTCGCTTTTGAGCATAGAATCAACGCTTGTCCTGCACGAGGCCCTGCACCCCAATCGCACCATTGTTTTACAAAGGCAGAAGTAGTTGTAGCCGGACGGGTATTTCTGACCAATTGATTTACTTTGATAATCAATTCATCGCTGATATGTACCTGTCGGGTTAGTTTCTGTAAATCAATGATTTCATTATCGGTTAATATCGTTTGCAAGGTTTGTTTGCCGATTCCTGTGGTACTTTTCAATACATCCAGTTCTTCCTGCTCTGATGGGTAACTTAATTTGATATAAAGTAGAAAACGGTCTAATTGGGCTTCAGGCAGTGGGTAGGTACCAGCTTGCTCAATTGGATTTTGTGTGGCAATAATCAGAAAGGGTAGGGGTAGGTCATAATTAGTGCCTGCATAGGTAACTTTGTATTCCTGCATGGCCTCTAATAAGGCAGCCTGTGTTTTAGGAGGAGTACGGTTAATCTCATCGGCTAAAACGATATTGGCAAAGATAGGTCCCCGATTAAACTTGAAAAACTTCCTGCCTGTTTCGTGGTCTTCTTCCAGAATCTCTGTGCCGATTATATCGCCCGGCATTAAGTCCGGTGTAAACTGCACACGCTTAAATTTCATATCAAGCGCTTCAGACATGGTTTTTACCATCAAAGTTTTGGCTAGCCCGGGTACACCCTCCAGCAAACAATGGCCACCTGCCAGAAGGCTGATTAATATTTCGTTGATAGCCTCATGCTGACCGACAATCACCTTGCCGATTTCTTTTTTTAAGTGTGGTAATTTAGCTACCAGAGATTTATAATGACTTAATGCTTGCGTTTCCAATGTTTAAACAGTTAATGCGTAATTAATGATGTTTACACCAAATTTGGTATTGTCTTCGGCTAACCACCGTTTATTTCTGAAATCATAATCCCATTCGCAGCCGTAATCTTTATTGCTGTATAATACCCCGATTCTTCCATTAATCTGAATGGCTTTCAGGTAATCATGCACAAGGTCGTCACCCCAGCCATTCAACTCGAAACTGGTGGTAGGAGGACCGTCAAAATGGAAAAAGGAATGATAAATGGGATGCGTATTGGGTATCTTTTGTAATGCTTTTTGTCCAAAAGTTCTTCCCATTTCCTGTTCAAAGGATTTGGCAAAAAGTCCGTCAATGTCGTGGTTACAATCATCTACAAAGACAAAGCCTCCATTCTCGACATATTTGCGAAAATGTTCTCTTTCCTGGCTTGAGAATTCCACTAATTTATGACCACTCAGGTAGCAGAAGGAGCTTTTGAATATTTCGTTACTACTCAATAGCACTACCTTTTCCTTTTCATCGATTGGGATGGTAGTGTATTCAACCAGTGAATTCAGGATGTTGACGGGCATGCGTTGGTCAGTATCCCAATCCCCCGAAGTGTATTGAATCCGAGTGAAAACGAATGGTTTCAAGTGTGATGAAGTATTATTGTCTATTTTCTTTGGTGTTTTGGAGAATTGGGTCTGGAGAAAGGGGAATGGAACAAGGAGAACGGAAAAATCTGTTAAGACTTTTTTCCTCTTTTCCCTTTTACCATTTTCCTTTCTCCATTCTCCGAATTATACCGCATCCGAAAGTGAAGAGAAGGTGAATTCTCTGATTTTCATTGGCGGTACAATATAATTCTGATTCGATTCGGTGCTGACAACCCGTTCCGGTTTACCCAGTGTTTCGAGGTTGTTCAACATAATAATCGGACTCTCGTTAAAACGGAAATTCTTGATCGGGTATTTTATCTTACCGTCTTCAATATAGAAAGTCCCGTCACGAGTAAGACCCGTCTGCAATAATGTCTGAGGGTCAACAGAACGTATGTACCATAGTTTGGTAACTAAAATACCTCTTTTGGTACTTTTAATCATATCTTCAAGGGTAGCAGTACCACCTTCCATAATCATATTATTCGGGAATGGCACCGGTTTTACTCCTTTTTCTTTGGCCCAGAATCTTGAATAGGACAGGTTTTTAACCACCCCTTTTTCAATCCAGAACATTTTCTTTTGCGGCTGTCCATCACCTGACCAGGCGGCTGCAGGCAATTCAGGGTGTTGAGGGTCTGAGTAAAATGTTACCCTTTCGTCTACTACTTTTTCACCCAGTTTGGTTTTACCACCTGCTTTGCTGAAAGAAGAACGACCTTCATCAGCGCTACGGGCATCCATATCAAAATAAATATTCTCTAAAAGCACAACGGCAGCCGTTGGCTCCAGAATAACTGTATATTTACCCGGCTCCAGCGCTTGTGCACCTGCCGAACCAACTGCTTTTTGAATAGCCACTCTTGTAGCAGCAGCAGTATCCAGTTTATTTACATCACTGTATCCTTTGGCTACATATCCTGAGCCTTTACCATCTTCGGTGCGGACAGTCAATGAGAAGTTAACATTTGAATCAAGATAATAGGCAAATAAACCCTTTGAGTTCATCATGGCATTAAAGCCTTTGCGGTCTTCAAGGAAGCCTGCTGCCACTAATTTCTGCTCTCTGGCGAGTTTAAGGCTTTTATCAACTGCCTCTGCACGAACGGAAGGAGTGATTTTAGCAGTTGATTCAAAATAACCACTTGATTTTACGTATTCCTGTGGCTCTAATACGCCCACATATTCAGGGTTTTCAGGGGCCAATTGTGCTAATTCTTCTGAACGACGCACTACCTTCTCGATTGAGGCATCATCCAGTTCGTCGATAGTGGCAATTCCCACTTTTTTACCGTAGGCCGATTGCACCTGTAAATTTACATTGGTTAATGCACCACTGGTTGATACCTCATTGCGGGCATAACGTATATTACCACGTGTTTCACCCAGCAGATTTACTTCACATTCATCTGCCTTAGAATAAGCCAAAACCTTTTTTAGCAAGGTCTTAGCTTCTGCTTCAGTTAATATAACAGACATTTGATTTCAAGATTAAAGGTTAAAGGAAAATGGAGCTTGGTTAAAGGAACAAGGACGAGATTCCGTTTAAGACTTTCTCATCTCTTTTATTTGCTTTTTATTATGCCTTTTTCAGTTCTCCATTTGCCGAAAGATTAAATTTTGCGTGCTGTGTTAATGACATTTACTCCATTAAAACGAGCCGTTGAGCTACCATGAGATACCGCACTTGATTGCGAAGGTTGCCCTTTGCCATCGAAGAACGAGCCCCCCAAACGATAGTCTTTTTCGTCGCAAATCTTTACACATGAATTCCAGAACTCCTGTGTATTAGATTGATACGCCACATCTTTTAACATTCCTTCAATCTTGCCATCTTTGATTTCATAAAACAATTGTCCGCCAAACTGGAAGTTATACCGTTGCTGGTCAATTGAGAAAGAGCCATCGCCAATAATATATACTCCTTTCTTAACATCTTTAATCAATTCTTCAACCGAAAGTGGTGTTTTACCCGGGGCTAAGGATACATTGGCCATACGTTGGAATTGCACCGACGACCAGCTATCTGCATAGCAACAGCCGTGTGATTCTTTTTCGCCAATGATATGTGCCTGGTCTCTGATAGCCTGATAATTTACCAGAGTACCGTCTTTCACTAAATCCCAGCGTTTGGTTTGTACACCTTCGTCGTCCCAACCTACGGCACCTAAAGAACCTACCTGCGTTTTATCTGCAAATAAGTTTACTTCTTTGCTACCATAGTTGAAGTTTTTGCTTTGCCATTTATCTAATGTTGCAAATGATGTACCTGCGAAATTGGCTTCATAACCCAATACACGGTCGAGTTCAAGTGGGTGACCTACTGACTCGTGGATTGTCAACCAAAGGTGAGATGGGTCAAGTACTAAATCATATTTACCAGCTTCTACCGATTTGGCTGTTAGTTTTGCTTTGGCTTGTTGGGCTGCTGCTGTTACGTCTTCCAGCATATCATAACCCTTATTATAGCGGGTAGTGATACCTGTTACTTTATCAGATGGATTCGGTTGAAGGTATTCATAGCCCATACCTACAGGTGCACTCAATGCCTGACGGGTTTCAAATTTACCCGTTTTAGGGTCAATAGCTGTCACGGCTGCAATAGGCCAGATACGGTGAACGTCCTGGTCGATGTATGAACCATCAGATGAAGCAAAGTATTTTTGCTCATTGACCATAAATAATACCGAGTTAACATAATTAGCGCCATTTTTCATGGCTGCGTCGTTCACACTCAGTAATAAATCTACCTTTTCTTTGATAGGTACCTCAAAGGCATTCTTCTTGATAGGCGCTTTCCAGCTTACTTCGCCATAGCCTTTTTGCGGAGCCAGTTGTACAGGCTCTTTCAATAAACGGGCATTAGCTTTAGCAATAGCTACCGCTTCTTCGGCTGCTCTGGCAGTATCGGCTTCGCTTTTGGCATCTACTACTGCGGCAAATCCCCAACAACCATTGGCTATTACACGTACCCCTACACCATAAGACTCTGTATTGACAATATTCTGTACTTTGTCTTCGCGTGTTACTACAAATTGATTGAGGTATCGGCCAATGCGTATATCGGTATATGTGGCACCTTTGGCTTTGGCAGCATTGAGGGCAGCATCAGCTAAACGCTTCTTTAATGCTACATCAATGCCTCCGTCTAAAAGGGCTTCCTGCGAAACAGAATTGCCTATAATAGGAATATTGGGCAACATCATTGCTCCAAATCCCATACCAGATAATTGGATAAAGTCTCTTCTTTTCAAAGCTTTTTCAGTTTTTATTTTGTGAGTGAAAGATTAATTTTAGTGTAACTATAAAAGTAAGAATTAAAATGAACTTAATACTAACCCAGTACGGGGGATTTTGATAAATGGCCTGATAATTGGCTAAAAGGGCTGTTAAAAAACGTTAAATTTGGGTATTTAAGGCTTTTTAATGTCGATTTTCAATAACAGATTATCAAATATTCGTTTTCTGCAAATTTTGTTCTTAAGTCCCGTCAGGGACGATATATCGGTAGAAAAAGAAAACATTTATTGTTCCGGTATCCCGTAGGGATAATATATTATTATTAGTCGATTTTAATATATCATCCCTACGGGATACTGAAATTTGAATCTCTCTTTTTCTTCTACCGATATGTTATCCCTACGGGATATTTCAATAACAAGAGAATCCGAAAATTACCTCTTACACCGCATCTGAAAGTGAAGAGAAGGTAAAGTCTCTGATTTTCATCGGAGGAATCATGTTGCCATTTACACGTATCGGAGCGCCTAAAGCTTCAAGATTATTTAACATGATAATCGGACTTTCGTTGAAACGGAAATTTTTCACCGGGAATTTGATTTGTCCTTTCTCGATATAGAAAGTTCCGTCACGGGTAAGGCCAGTATAGAGTAAGGTTTGAGGGTCAACGGCACGGATATACCAGAAACGGGTAACCAAAATACCTTTTTCTGTACCTTTAATCAAATCGGCTAATGATTGTGTACCACCCTGCATTAGGAATCCATTGGGTGGTGGAACGGCCTTCACACCTTTTTTATCAGCCCAGAATCTTGAATACGTAAGGTTTTTAACCACACCATTTTCAATCCATGAGATTTTTTCCTGTGGACGACCATCGCCTGCGAATCCTGAATTGGGTACTTCGAGGTTAGTAGGGTCAGAATAGATATTTACTCTTTCATCAAATAGTTTTTCACCTAAACGGGTACCGCCACCTTTTTTGCTCATGAAACTTCTGCCCTCATCTGCATTACGGGCATCGATGCTACGCATCATGTTTTGTAATAATTCAACCGAAGCGGCAGGCTCCAATATAACGGTATATTTACCAGGCTCTAAAGCCTGTGCCGTAGCAGATGCCATTGCTTTCTGCATGGCTACTTCAGTTGCAGATTTGGTATTCAGTTTTGATACATCATTATAATCTTTAATAGCGTATCCTGAACCTAAACCATCTGCTGTACGAACGGTGATAGAGAAATCGACCGATGTTGCTTTGTTATAACCAAACAGACCTTTACTGTTGCCAATGGCAAAAAAGCCTGTGGTATCTTCCAGATAACCTGCCGCTACAAGGTTCTTTTTAGAACAAGGGTCGATGCTATCGAAGGCAGCTTTGGCTCTGAATGTAGGGTCAATATTAGCTGTACTTTGTACAAATGTAGTTGACTCAGTATAGGTTTGTGGCCCAAGCATTGGCATATACTCCGGGTTTTCCGGTGCCAGTTTCGCAATTTCTTCTGCTCTGCGAACTGTTTTTTCTAAAGAGGCATCATCAAACTCGTTGATGGTTGATGTACCGCTGCGTTTTCCGTATACCGCAGTTACCGCCAGAGATAAATCGGTTGACTCACCACTGGTAGAAACAGTATTACGGGCATAACGAATATTACCTGTGCGACGACCCGTAAGGCCCACACTCATTTCGTCTGCTTTTGAATATGCTAAAACCTTATCAATTATTTTTTTAGCTTCTTCTTTTGTTAATATAGCCATTGTTAATTTTCTTTTTGAAAGGGTTTAGATTAACCAATTTTTCTGCCTGTATTAATGACATTGACACCATTAAAACGAGTAGTAGAACTACCATGTGAAACAGCACTTACCTGCGAAGGCTGTCCCTTTCCATCGAAGAATGAGCCGAATGTACGGTAATCATCTTTATCGCATATCTGTACACATGAATTCCAGAACTCCTGTGTGTTTGACTGGTAAGCCACGTCATCAAGCATTCCGGTTAGTTCGCCGTTCTTGATTTCATAGAAAAGCTGCCCGCCGAATTGGAAATTATAACGTTGCTGATCAATTGAATAAGAACCGCGACCGATGATATAAATACCTTTCTCAACACCCTTAATCATATCCATCACGTTCAGTTTATCTGCACCCGGACGAAGCGATACGTTCGGCATGCGTTGGAACTGCACTGAATTCCAGTTATCGGCATAGCAACAGCCATGCGATTCTTTTTCACCCAGAATATTTACCTGGTCTCTTATTGCCTGATAATTTACCAGAATGCCGCCTTTAATCAAATCCCACTCTTTGCAAGGTACACCTTCGTCATCATAACCTACAGTACCTAAAGTATAAGGCTGTGTTTTATCGGCAACAATGTTTACCTGTTTGCTGCCATAATTAAAGTTCTTGGTTTTCCATTTATCCAGGGTAGCAAAGCTGGTTCCGGCGTAGTTGGCTTCATAGCCCAATACACGGTCAAGTTCGGTTGGGTGACCTACCGACTCATGGATAGTTAATCCTAAGTGGTTAGGGTCAAGTACCAGGTCAAATTTGCCCGGTTGAACCGATTTAGCTGTCATTTTTTCTTTGGCTTGCTTGGCTGCATTGATGGCATCTTCTACCATATCATAAGAATTACGGTAGCCTACTAAACCGTTTGGTCCGGGAATTTTCTCACTTGCTAAGCCATCTAGGTATTCAAAACCCATACCCATTGGCGAGCTTATAGCATCACGGGTTTTAAATTTTCCGGCTTGTCTGTCTACAGCCGTTACTGTAAAAGTTGGCCATATACGGTGAACATCCTGATCGATGTATGAGCCATCAGAAGACGCAAAATACTTTTGCTCGTTTACAAAAAACAGATTGGAAGTAACAAAGCCGGCACCATTCTTCATGGCCTCGCTGTTTACTTTCATTAATAAGTCGATTTTCTCCTGGACCGGAATCTCAAATGCATTCTTTACGATTGGGGTTTTCCAGGAAACTTCTCCTACACCCTTTTGTGGAGCCAGGATAACAGGCTCTGTCTGGATTTTTGCATTCGCTTTGGCAATGGCAACTGCTGTTTCGGCTGCTTTGGCAATGCCTGTATTGCTAACATCGCTGGTGGCTGCAAATCCCCACGTACCATTTGCTATTACTCTGATACCCACACCATACGACTCAGCGTTTACGATGTTCTGAACTTTGTTTTCACGGGTGAAGAGGAACTGTTGAAGATAACGACCGATACGTACATCGGTATAGGTAGCTCCTTTTGCTTTAGAGGCATTCAATGCCACATCAGCCATTCTTTTTTTCGTAGCGACATCAGCCCCGGGCTCGAGTAGGTGTTCAACCGGAACTATGTTACCTAAAACAGGTATGGTTGAACCCATCATAGCTCCCAGACCCATACCCGACAATTGGATAAAATCCCGTCTTTTCATAATTGGGTGAGTAATTGAAGTTTGAAAGATGAAATACTATTCGTAAAAATGAAAAAAAACTCTATACTTCGCAATGTTTCCTACGAAATTCACCCAATATGGGGGAATAGAAAGGTGTCTGGCAGGGTACAAGTTTAGTTTTTGTTAAAAAATCTTTCTGAAAAATAATCAAAAATTAAATGACTACCACTTCACTACGACCAAAGAATGTTTTTCAGCGACTTAGGGAGGCGTATAGATATTTTGGGAATTGTATTTATTTAATATATGCAACATTGTTGCATTCTATATTGATTCCTTTTATATTTGTGCTATAAAACCCGTACAGGTAGGTTTTAATCAGTAGAGATACTGTTTATAGATGTTTTTTAATTAGAAATCCGGAAGTCGCTGGCTTCCGGATTTTTTTGTTAAGAATTTGTTACCTGTGTCGTTTTCCTTTTATCTCATTTTTGCCAAACAACCAATCAAATTTATTTCCCTTTCATGAGGAAAAGATTTACTTCGAAGGGAGTGCAGAATGTTTCTATGAAATTACGAACAAAAGATAGTTCAATCTTTGAGTTATTTATCCCTGCTCAAACTCATTTACCTCTCCAAACATTCTCAATAACTTGCTTATAGCGTCATCAGAATGAAGCATTTCGGTAGA
>CALRLS020000054.1:0-16581 GCA_943368815.1 Cyanobium sp. NIES-981 | reverse complement strand
ATTATCCTGCGAAAGATTCAGGTTACAGGTACGGATTGTATACAACTGGCTGAACATTTCGAGCAGGGCATACATGGCTTTTGCATTAACAAATGGCCCGTATAATTTCCCTCGCGATTTGTCCTCCATCCGTCTCGTTGTAATTACCCTCGGAAAACGCTCGTTGGTTACGCACACGTAAGGATAGGTTTTATCGTCCCGCAACAGGATATTATAGCGGGGCTGGTATTCTTTTATCAGCGTATTTTCAAGCAGAAGCGCATCGAATTCAGATGGCGCAATAGTAAATTCCAGTTTACGGATGCTGATTACCAGCCGTCGGGTTTTACGGTCGTGGCGATTAAAATTGGCAAAATAGCTGGTTACCCTATTTTTTAAATTCTTGGCTTTCCCTACATAAATCACCTCTCCGTTGTCATCAAAATAACGATATACACCCGGTTCTTCGGGTACTCTCAACAGTTCGGTTCTATAATCAAAACTTATCTCAGACATATACTCCTGCAATATTATCTCCCTAATTAAATACTAACAGCGCTCCTTGTTAATGTGTTCAAAATCTATCGAATACTTGCGGCAAATCCACACATGTTATGAATAAAAAACTAATTTAATACAATGCCTTAATAAATTGATACATCTGGCTGAATTTAGATGCGTAGAGATTGTCAGTTACACCAAACTCAATATTATTTTAACTATTAATAAAAATTAGTACTTGCAAATTCCTTTTATCTTTTCTAAAATTGCAAACTGCTGTTTTATTATTGAGCTTTCCGGGAACATCATAAAATATGCTAGTGACTATTATTAACTAACCCAAGCACTTTGCTGAATGAAAACCTTCCAACTCACCGTTGTTTTATTATTGGTCTCTTTTTTCACTTATTCACAAGAGTTTTCACCGGGCAAAGTCGTCAGAAGCAAGGGTGATACGCTCTATGGTTTTATTCAGGATACTGGTATTATCAGAATGATGGAAGAGTGCCACTTTAAAGAGAATAAGAACTCAAAAGATATGCTCTCTTACAAGCCATTTGAAATACAGAGTTATGAAGTGAACGATAAAGTATATACAAGCAAGATATTTACAAACGAGAATGGGAAACAAACTAATGCTTTTGTTTTAAAACTGATTGGTGGTCGGGTTTCTATGTATCAATATAAGGAATTATTTCTCGTCGAAAAGAATAATCAGTTACAAGTCCTGAGTAGAAAGGATACTTTAATATACCTTGGTATCTCTCCGACAGGTAGTAATTTATTAAACCCGAAAGACAAAAGTGCCTATGTTAAAGAAAGACATTACACCAGACATATTTTCTTGTACCAATTGGACTCAATATTTGTTGATTGTTTAAGCAGACATTCATTTTTGAATGCTAAAATGCGGTTTACGGTTGAATCTTTCTCATCTGCTGTAACTGAGTACAATAAATGTGTAGAAGAACTGGATTTTGTCTATAAAAAACCTAAAGCTCAAAAAAGGTTTTACATAAAGGGCTTTGGTGGCCCGTCGTCTTTTACTTATCCTTCGAGTTTTTCGCAGCAAAGTACCAATAAAGGAAGTGTATGGGGCATTGGCCTTAATTATCAGATTGCAGGTGATAAGCTAATTAATAAGAGATTTATTAATCAATTCGAAGTGGACATTGCAAATTACAGCTTTTCAGACACTGATTACAAATCAACTATTTTAGCATTTGGTTTTATCATCCAATACGCACTTATGAATCCTAACGGTAATGGATATCCATATTTAGAAGCAGGTGTTAAAGGCAATATGTATCTCAATGAGAATAATTATAGCGGTGGCTTCCCGGTTGGCTTAGGCTGGCAAACGGGCTGGAATAATAAGAGTAAAATGCAATTTGGTGTGAGGTATTTTCCGTTTAACGATGTCCCATTCTACAGAATAAAAAATGTAATGGTGTCTATTGGTATTGCTTTTTAATGACACTGTAGCATTTCAAAAAAAAGTTTCAATTATTTGTGACTTTCTGAAAAAGTAACGTCTAAAAGGACAGACAAATGATTGTTGTGGTTAATAACCTTTGCTTGTTACAGTCCAAACCCTATAATTTTGGTCTCATGCCTTATTGATAAGAACATTTTACATTAGAAAAAATTACCGAAAAGCCGGCTCTCAGGAGTCGGCTTTTTATTTTTCAAAAAATTCCGGCAAAAATTTGGATAGTAGTTAAATATAAATTTACTTTGTATTACAAAGTTCTTTTTACAAAACATGAATCTAAAGAAAATTTCTATTTCGATCAGCCGCCCGACTTTAAGCCTGATTTTACTGACACTTTTAAGCGCTGTGCTTCTGATTACACGAGACCTTAAAACCGGCGATACAATCAGTATTGCCTTGCTCTGGAATTTGTTTTTAGCCTGGGTACCTTTGTTTTTTGCATTGGTTGGCCGCAGGCTTCAATCCAGAAAGCAAATGTCCATAAATGTCCGCAGTATCCTAATCTACATTTGTTTAGGGTTCTGGCTCCTGTTTTTCCCCAATTCGCCGTATATAATCACTGACCTGATACATCTGACAGAAACCCAAAGACATCTTCTCTGGTTCGATTCTGTGAGTTTCTTCATTGTTGCCTTAGCCGGGCTGTCCATGGGATTATACTCATTATTTGTAGCTCATCAGATTATTCTCAGGTTAACTGGGCATTTCAGGGCCTGGGGTATCATTTCACTGAGTGTGATATTATCAGGTTTTGGTTTATATTTGGGTAGATTTGTCCGTTTCAATAGTTGGGACTTATTCACCAATCCTGTTTTCCTGTTGCGGAAATCTTTTCAGGAACTGCAGAACCCTTTGGCAATTCAGATGACAACAGTGTTTTCACTGGTAGTTATGGTTTTATACATTTCTTTAAAATTGTTGCTTCCGCCATTGTATGAACGTACTAAAAATGTTGCGTAGTTTTAAATATGCTTTTAAGGGTATATGGGTACTAATGCAGGAAAACAATGCCAGATTCCATCTGTTTGCCTCATTTGTAGTGGTGCTGACAGGATTCCTGGTTGGCCTTAGCAGTACAGAGTGGTCGATTGTCAGTATCATAGTGGGTCTGGTTTGGATGGCAGAAGCTTTTAATACAGCTATTGAGAAATTATGTGATTTTGTATCGCCTCAACACCACCCATTAATCGGAAAAGTAAAAGATTTATCGGCAGCAGGCGTTTTAATCATTTCCTGTATTGCTATAATTATCGGAATTATTATATTTTTGCCTAAAATATTAGCTAATCTATGAACGAACACCTTGAACAGCTCAAAGAAATCCGCTCTATGATGGAACGCTCTTCTAAGTTCCTTTCATTAAGCGGCCTATCAGGTATCGCAGCTGGTATTTGTGCGCTGGCAGGTGCTTGGTATGCACATCAGAAAATCCATATTGATGGTCTGTATCATTTATTTGACCCCATCGTACGGAGTGAGATAGTTCCCTTGCTGGTAATAGACGCCATCATAGTACTTATTTCAGCCTTGGTTACAGGTGCGTTTTTCACTATCCGGAAAGCCCGTAGGAATGGTTTGACTCTCTGGAACCCGACTTCAAAACGGCTGCTTGTAAGTATGCTTGTACCGCTTTTAGCCGGGGGTGCTTTCTGTGTGGCCATGTTGTATCACGGTTTTTTCTGGTTGTGTTTCCCTACAACATTGATTTTCTATGGTATTTCTCTTGTAAATGCCAGCCGCTACACCGTGCATGATACTTTTTATTTAGGATTAGGCGAAATTATTATAGGTATTATAGCGCTGTTCTTGGCGCAGTGGAATCTCTGGTTCTGGGCTCTTGGTTTTGGTGTGTTACATATTATTTATGGGATTGTGGTGTATTTTAGGTATGAAACAAAATAGTTTGTCAGGCGATTATCACTCGCTTGCCGCTGGTAAGCATTATGAATTTATTACAGAATTTTAATAAAGCATTTGAAAGCAAAGCCCGCTTAGGCATTATGTCGGTGCTGATGGTGAATGACGAAATATCTTTTAATAACATAAAAGAACTATTGTCATTGACCGACGGCAACCTGGCTACGCACCTACGGGCACTGGAAGAGGCTAATTATATTTCGTTCAAAAAAGAATTCGTAGGTCGCAAACCGAATACAGTATATTCAGCCACGAACGAGGGAAAACTGGCTTTCAATGAACATCTGAATGAGTTGGAGAAATTCATCAAAGGCTCTTAGTATATTTTTTTATATATTAACTTTGAAAAACAAAGTACTTTTAAAAATCCCTGAATTTATGAATACCTCAAAACTCCGTTTCGTAGCTATTCTCCTACTCATTATCCTGTTTAACTATCTTTTCTGGCAGGAAAAACCGGGCATTAACCTGCTCATATTCAATAGCCTGTTGATTCTATCTCTGGTTTATTTTTCCGGAAAAAGATTCGATACAATGGCCTTAAAAACATCTCTTGGCCTGAGTATTATTGCAGGTATCATACTTATTGTGCATAATTCCGTAATGAGCGTGTTTGCTTACTTCATTTCTTTCTTCATTCTGGTTGGCTTTCTTCACCGTAGCTCTTTAAGTACTGTCAGCGGTTCATTATTCCAATATGGGCTGAATAGCCTAATGACTACTTTTGAACAGTTTATACTTGTCGGCAATGCCATACGTTCTGTTACCGATAAGAATGAGTACTTAAAAAGAGGATACAGAATAATGAGTCTGGTACTTATTCCAACTATTATTTTTTCTGTGTTTGTTATCATTTTTAAATACGCTAATCCTGTTTTTGGTGGCATTTTAGATACCGGTTTCTCAGGCTTCTTCCAATCGCTGGAAGCATTCTTCCAGAATTTTTCCTTTGCCCAACTATGGTTTCTTGCGGCTGGTACATTCTTTATTATTAATGTCTTATTCAGTTGGGACAGAGTTAATTTATTACATCGACTATCACCCAAAGCTGAGAATATTCCGACTCCCGGGAACCTCAATATTCCTAAGCTTGAAACTGAATATAAAACAGCGCTCATCCTGATTTGCTCGGTAAACCTTTTATTGCTTTTAATCAATATTATTGACATTCGGTTTATATGGTTCAATCTGGGCAATGATTTGAAATCTGCTTATCAATTATCAAAATTAGTGCATGAAGGTACTAATCTCCTGATTTTAAGTATCCTGTTGTCTATTGGCATCTTACTTTATTATTTCCGTGGGAACCTCAATTTCTACGCCAATAAGCGCTGGCTTGTTATCGGTTCTTATATCTGGATTATCCAGAACGGTATACTGGTCATATCGGTGCTTTTAAGAAACTACGAATACATTATCAATTATGGTCTTACACATAAGCGTATCGGTGTTGCAGTATTTCTGTTGCTCACCTCAATTGGTTTAGTAATGATGTGGCTGAAAATCAAAAATCTGTATTCGTTCTTCAATCTATTCAAACAGGCTGGCTGGGCCGGGTATTTTGTACTGGTTAGTTTAACACTTTTCGACTGGGATAGTATGATTGCACGCTATAACCTGAGTACTCAGAATGCAACCAGCCTAGATTATGAATATTTATACAGTCTTTCAAACAGAACCTTACCTATCCTCTATGAAAACAGGCAAAAAATAGTCGATAGTATTCAGAAAACACCATTTACAAATCATGAACAATTGATTAACAAACTGAATCTAAAAATCAGGCGGTATCTGACAGAACAACAAAGCTATAGCTGGGTTTCTTGGGACTACTCTAATGCTAAAGCTATTGACTATTTTAAAGACAAAGAACTAAAAGACTATACACCTGTGACACCGAATCAGTAAGTACTCACGACATCAAAATACATATTTATGAAAACAATTTTAAGGCCGGGCAACCAGCCACAGGGACTTGCTGTGCCAACATTTAAAGAACTATTACCGGGAAATATTTATCTGACGGGACTACTCCTTCTGGCAATTAATTTGGCAATACTCTTAGGAACAGGCGAAAGTACTGATGAGATATTAGCCCTACTTACGCAAGGTATATCCGCTATATACACGACAGTTTTACTTTTTAGCAGGAGAATGAAGGTTTTCTGGAAGAAGCAACCTGCTGAAGCTTTATCATTTCGTCTACTTGCCTGGCAAATCTGGATCATCAGCTGTTTTACACTCAATCGGTCTTTGAATGTTTTTCAGGAGTCCTCTGACTGGCTTGTGGTGGTTCTTGTTGTCTCATGTCTAAGTAATATTCTGTTTTATTGGGAAGCACAACTATCGAAATCTATCCGGGAGCTATTGTATATCTTTCTGGCTTTTTCAGCGGTTTTATGGGTCTATTTTACTATTTATACCTGTGTCTGGTATCCTGCAGGATTAATTGGTATACTGGTTTTCGGATTGGGCTTTCATATATTTATTCCGCTGCTTCTATTAGTTGCTCACATCAAACTACTCATCAGAGTCTGGGATTCACACAGCAATGCTATCCTGTTTGGAGTACTCACTCCTATTGTCTTCACCATCTTTTTTGTCTTTCAATGGAATCTGACTCAAAACAAAATCCATGAGGCCTATCAAAAGTCCTTCACAAATAAAACAGATGAGACTCCGAACTGGGTAGGAATAGCACAGAAAATTGACAATAACTGGATTACGGAGCGAATCCTGAAAAGTGATTTGTTGTATCAGGATTATGAAGGCAGCTTCGATTTTATGCCCCGGACACGCAATTTTGAGAAGGTAGTGCATGACCCATTGGTGATGACAGCCTCGTTATTCAGTAACAGAATCTCAATCGATATTGATGATAAAATTAAAATATTAGAGGCTATACATGATGCACGACATGAAAGTCAGGAAAGACTATGGTCAGGTGATAAACTGGTGACGCAGGATGTCATTACACAAGCCAGAATCTATCCGGAATATCGGATGGCCTATACTGAAAAAACATTGAGTATTGCGAATCCTTCAAAAGCTTCCTTGCGAAATCAGGAGGCAATCTATACCTTCTATCTGCCCGAAGGGTCAGTAGCCTCTTCTCTTTCACTTTGGATAAACGGAAAAGAAGAAAAGGCCTATCTGACAACTAAAGCTAAAGCAGATTCAGCATATAAAACTATTGTAGGTATTGAAAGTCGTGACCCGTCAGTCATTCACTGGCACGAGGGAAATACATTGAGTATCAGGATTTTCCCTTGCACATCTCGGGAGAACAGACGGGTTAAAATAGGCATCACCTCTCCACTTAAAGAAAGCAATGGTGAACTAATCTATGAAAATATCTATTTCAAAGGTCCGGATGCCGGTGATGCCAAAGAAAGGGTGAAAATAGAATTTTCTATGGCTGTAGAGGGCTTATCTGGTCCGTGGAATACTAATGCAAGTGGTACAATTGAGAATAACGGCAGTTATAAGCCTTATTGGCAATTGAGTTTTGAGACACCCGGACTTTCAAAAAAGGCCTTTAGTTTCCGGGGGAAAAGTTATGTATTATCACCATTAGTGATTCCAAAAAAAGCTTTTAATCCTGATAAAATTTATCTGGACATAAACGCAGAATGGACTAAATCTGAGTTTGAAGAACTCTACTCAATCTTCAAAAACAAACAGCTTTGGATCTGGAAAGATGGCCTGGTTCAATTGAATGAGAAAAATAAAGATAATCTATTCTATGAATTAAGGGACCTGAAATTCAGCCTTTTCCCGCTATACCGAATCCACACACAGAGTTTATTAATTACCAAAGGCACCCTAAATGCCCCTAATCTGACAGATTTAGATGGAAGTGGCTTTGCAACATCTATCAGAAATATCAATACCGGACAAGAGCCCATTCAGGTATTAAGCCTGAACGAAACGCTTTCGCCTTATTTAAAAACACTAAAGGAACTAGGCGTAATAGCAGTTAATGAAACCAATATTGACAAAATCAAAAGCGGAGAACTATTTAAGACTCTCCCATCTGCCGACAGAGCCTCAGTAAATATCGAAAATGCTAAAATGCAGATTAGGGAAGTACCAACAATAAACGGAAAAATGGATGCACCTGACCACCTGCTTCGCTTGTATGCCTATAACCATATCATGCAACAGATAGGGGCTGAATATTTTAAGAAAGAGTATCTTTCAGATTCCCTGATTCAGGAGGCATCAGCGGCCAATATTGTTACACCCATTTCAAGCCTGATAGTTTTAGAAACCAAGGCCGATTATGAACGGTTTGACATCAGTAAAAATCATGATAGTTTACAGAATGCCACACTTAAATCGTCAGGCTCAGTGCCAGAACCGCACGAATGGCTGTTGATTATCACATTTGCTTGTTTTGCATTCTATTTTATACTGAAGAAATTCCTGTAAAAATATGCTTAAAGCTATCGTAAACCCTAAAGCAGGTTTTCTTATTGCTTATATAATTCTGTTTATTACTATCAGTTATAAGGGCTATTTTCTGGGCGATACTACCTTCCTTATCGGAATGTGTGTACTGATATATGTATTAAAGGTCGGTGCCTTGAGTGCTAAAAGTTTTCGCTTTTTTATACCTGCTTTATTATTGGCTATTATCTCTTTTTACGTACCTACCTTTTCAATCAGGTATTTGCTATTAGTGCTTGCTTTGCTGTTTTGCATAGAAAGTATGTTCGGAAAATTGAGTGAGCTGGCATTCTTTAGCCTTTTGCTGATGTCTCCCCTATTCAGATACGCATCCGAAACCTTTACTTTCCCGATTAGGATTTGGTTGAGTGAAATTAGCGGCAAGATACTGGCACTCATGCATTTCCCGGTTGAAATAAGGGGTAATCTGATACTATTGAATGGCAACGATTTTGTGGTAGATGCCGCCTGCACAGGCTTACAAATGCTTGGATTTTCGTTTCTGCTGAGTATTTTCCTGTTAGCCTATTATCAGGATGCATACCAAAGAAAAATCGGGTTTAGCAGGCAATTATTAGCCCTATTTATCACTTTTCTACTCAATATTTTCTGCAATCTATGCAGGATATTACTCTTGATTATTTTCAGAGTTGCCCCTGAAAATCCATTGCATGATTTAATAGGTATCTGCTGCCTGCTTGTTTATGTGTGGTTCCCGATGGCATGGATTATAAAACATATTGCCCGGAAGCAAGCTGTTAAACCATCGATAGAGAAAATTGAAAGGGCAGGTATGCGCCATTGGGCATTCAATACTTTATGTCTGGCTCTTACAGCCTATCTTATTTTATCATTCCCGGGTTCGAAAACGATAAATAACCAAGGGCTGATAAAGAAAAAAGAAAAAATCAATTACGAAACGAAGGTGCTGAATAATGGTATCATACAACTGAAAAGCAAAAACGCACTGGTTTATCTGAAGCCCATTCCGGATTTTTATTCGGGTGAACATAGTCCACTTTTCTGCTGGAAAGGCAGTGGTTATACCTTAAAAAATATCAAAGAACAGCTAGTGTATGGTTATAAAATTTATACGGGGGCTTTAAGCAATAAAAATGACGTACTATACACTGCCTGGTGGTTTACCAATGGCGAAGTCATTACCAATAGCCAGTTGGAATGGCGATGGAGAGTATTAAAAGGAGAAACACACTTTGAACTCATTAATGTTACGGCAAATTCAGAACATGAATTGACAAAAGTAATTGCAGAGTGGCTATAAAAGTAGATTGTTTAGGGTTTAGGTGGCAAAATCCATGTAATTTTTACGTGGATTTTCTGTATTTAATGTTCCCCATCTTGTTACTTTTTGGATCTTTACAGTCCAAAAAGAAACTAAATAATTCACCTTTTAAACTTCCTCTTAAATGGAAAAGTACCTAGATCAGATTACAGGCATGGCTATTTCCTATGCTCCTAAAGTGCTGTTGGCTATTTTAACACTTATTATCGGGTTTTGGCTTGCCAATAAAATCGCTAATTTAATTTCTTCCGTTATGCGTCGCCAGAAGGCAGACGAAACCGTCATTCCGTTTCTTTCTTCAATTGCAGGAGTTCTGTTAAAAGTAGTAGTGCTTATCAGCGTTGCAAGTCTGTTTGGTATTCAGACTACCTCATTTGTTGCTTTATTAGCCTCTGCCGGACTTGCAGTTGGACTAGCTTTACAAGGGAGTCTCGGCCATTTTGCAAGTGGCGTATTATTATTAAGTTTCCGACCTTATAAAGTAGGTGATCTGGTAACAATTGGAGGTTTTACAGGTGAGGTCGAATCTATTCAGGTATTCAACACAGTATTAAAAACCCTGGATAACAAAAGGATTATTATTCCAAATGGTGCCGTCACCTCTGCTCCTATGGTTAATATTTCAGGCCAGGGTACTATCAGAGTAGATATGCAATATGCTGTATCAGGCAATGAGAATATTGACAGAGTGAAAAAAGTAGTAAAACAGGTTGCTGATTCGTCTGCACTCATATTACGCGACCCTTCAATTGATATTCTGGTGAATAGTCAGGATATAGGCATAACAAAATTTGATGTACGCCCATGGTGCAAGTCTGAACATTATTGGGATGTATATTATTATATGCAGGAAAATATCAAACGCCAGTTTACAGAGCAAGGTATTCAAGCCCCTACACCAGCAATGGACATAAAGGTAAGGAATGTATAAGAATACGCTTTCACTAAAATAAAAAAGGGTTGCCTCCTGCTTTAAACACTGGAGACAGCCCTTTTTGTTATATCAGGCTTATCTGCGGGACAGTTTGGCCAATAATTTCAGAATTTCAAGGTAAAGCCAGATAATGGTTACCATTAACCCAAAGGCAGAATACCATTCCATGTATTTAGGTGCACGCATTTGTGCGCCTTGCTCAATAATATGGAAATCGATAATCAGGTTCATTGCTGCAATGGTTACTACTACCAATGAGAAAATTATACCTATGATACCTCCCTGATGGATATACGGTATACTGATATTAAACATGCCCAATACCCAGGTCAACATATAAAGCAGGAAAACAGCACCTGTGGCAGCTGTTACACCAAAAATAAAACCCTGTGTAGCCTGCAATATTTTAGTTTTATACAAAAACCACATAATAAATACTACCCCAAAAGTTAAGCCTGCGGCAATCAGTGCAAACTCATGAAAAATAGCAGAGATAGCCCCGATAGCCAGACCTTCCAATAGCGCATAAGTTGGCGCTAATTGTGGCGCCCATTCTTTTTTGAATGCCAGCACAATTGCACACAGCAAGCCACCAATACAGCCAGCCGGAATAAGCATCGGGGCAATGCTCCAGCCTTGCACAAGACCTGTCCATGATACCGCCGAAGAGACCAATAAGATAAATAATAAAATACCTACTTTAGTCAGGGTACTTTGTACCGTCATAACATCATTGCTATCTTGCGAGATGTCAATTCTGGTAAATGTTTTTTCCGAAAATGCCGGATTAGCCATAGTTAAAATTGTTTAAAAATTTAAAGACACAGTTTTAAATACTTTTTATGTTACAAATAAAGTCAGTTTTCCGGAATTTGCAAAAACAAAAACAGCAGGAAAAAGATACGTTTATCCTGCTGTTTTATAACTTGTTATTCCACAATTACAGTGCCTCCGCCATTATAACTATGATATTCACCATTATACATGGCATCGGCAGCCACAGGCCCAATAACGAATTTACCTCTGGAAACAACCCTGACCAGATAGTAGAAACTGCGCTCAGAAGGACCGGTTGCTGTGTAATAATTGATTCTATCGTCTCTGATATCAAAATAATCCGGAACAGAGGCATTTTTTATCCATGTCATGTCACGGTCTTCGTTCAATCGGGGGTTTTCTATTTCAAAAGCGGCCGGTAGCATATCGGTAACTACCACATTATCTATTAATGTCGGGCTGCTGATGCTTACCTTAACCACGACTAACTGATTCTGTTTGAACTGGTTAGCAGAAAGCGGCTGACCTGCCCGTGTAAAGAACTGGCGGCGTACTTTCAGAAAATTATCTTCTTCTACATAAGTTCCGGTGGCGCTCAGGCCCTCTTGCTGGCCAAAGTAGTAAAGACTACCCTTGCCTTTAGTATTAATATTGATGGTGCTTCCGGCAATACCTTTGTCTAATGATAAATCTGTACCTGTAAAGCTGGCCAATAGTTTATTATCACTTGTCAGGGTTGCTGTTACATTAGAATCCCCGTTGCGTTTTGCAATTTTACCCAAAGCCAGAAAACTGAAAACAGATTCCTGCGTTGAAAGATACTTAGTATTTTTTAAGGATTGTGACAGTACTCTTGCCAGCTTCGGAATCTGTAAACTCTGAGGGTCAGACTCCACCAGACTATTCAATGAGATAGCCAGATTACGGATAGGTGAAGAGAAACTTCCACCCGTTCGTTTTTCTGTATTTTCAATCAGATAATCTTTTGGCACCAGTTGTTTATAGCTGCTTTCATCGCCAATTTGTGTAAAAGCTGCACCCAGCATATAGCGTTCATCTATAGCCAGCAAGGTTTCATTCGATTTATAATAATTCATTACAGGCTGGTTGGCTTTCCCTGCCAATGCCAGTGTATAGAGCGAGTAAATCATTTCACGCTTGGCAATAGTCCGGGTCGACAGACTACCTGCTTCATTATAAATAGATTCAAACTCGGTCATATCCTGCATAGAGGTCCTGGTGGTCAGATAATCGAGCATACGGTTTAGGCTGGTTTCGTTTATCTCATAATCTGCTTTTTTGGCCTCTATTAAAAAGTGCGTAGCAAAGATAGTACCCCACCAGCTTTCAGAATCACTACCCGGCCAATAGCTTAGTCCGCCACTTGCCAATTGCATGCTTTCAATCTTACGGATAGCCGACTGTACATTAAACTGCGGATTCCAGTCATTCTCTCCTTTCAATCCTATAGATTTCGATTTCTTAGCTATTGTTTTAGTAAAATCAGCAAAATATAATTGCGGAAATGCCTTCGATACTGTTTGCTCTATACATCCATGCGGATAACCCAGCAGGTAATCTAACTCTTTGGCAAATTGAACCATAGGTGAGCGGCTCACCAAGAGGCTTGCCTGTGCTGTGCCCGGCATATAATCATTAGCTAAACTTACTGCAGCTGTTTTGCCTGCCAGTATATCTCCTGAAAAGGAACTTTTCAGTAATGAGGTACTTGGCCTGATGGTCAGGTCGATACTTTCAGAAAATTTCTCTTTAAAGGCATTTACTGTTACAGCAATACTTCCTGTACCAATAGCGGCAGGTGCTTTTACAGTAAACAATGTTCTGACTTCTTTCCCTGCCGGAATTGAAATTGACTGATTATTCTGATTTTGTAAGGCTAAACCACCAGTAAGATTCACCGATGTACTCACAGTAGTATTGCTCTTCGTGGTATTGGTAATCGTAACCGGAATAATTACTTCATCGTTAGGACTAAGGAATCTTGGTGCGCCGGTGCTAATCACAATAGGGTCTTTTACTTTCATATTGGCATTAGCTGAACCAAATGCTTCATCATTATAGGCTACCGCCATGATTCTTAAATCGCCTGAAAACTGTGGTATATCAAATTCAAACTGTGCTTCTCCACTCGAATTTGTTTTCAGAATACCGCTCCATATTGCTACTAATTTCGTACGTCCGTTACTTAGCGGATTCACTCTTTTTTCCAGATTATAACCATCACCGCCGATACTGCTATTGCCTGCCAATGATAATTCAGGAAATAAGAATTGATATAAATCATGGCTGCTTACTTCCAAAGCCTGTTTCTGATAGAAATAATTATAAATATCAGGTGTCTTGAAATTCTTGATTTGCAGAATTCCCTCATCTACCACGGCCACTGTCAGTTCGGTATTAGATTTACTCTTTATCGTAATTTTCTGTTTGCGTTTCGAGCGGGATTCTTTAACAGCCACAATCTCTAATGGTAATTGATTGCCGGGTTTTTCTACTTTCATCGGCGCAAATCCATGTGCTACTGTCAATGGCATATCTATGCCTTTCATCGGGCGTATCAGGGTAGCTGTTACATATACATTCGGCAACATATCTTCGGTAATTTTCACCGAAACCTCTGCTGATTTCTTATCGGTTTCTACATAAAAATGCTCCAATACCTTGTTTCTCTCTACGGTTACAAGCATTTTTCCTGCAAAAGGTGTTTTCATCAGAATTTTGGCATTATCGCCTACCTGATATTTTTCCTTATCCATTTCCATTAATACCTGTCCTTCATTGCTTACTTCAAAAGAACTGTTTGACGTGCTGCCATAACCATAGGCATAAAATCCCTGCGAGGCATAACTCTCAGCATCAGGGCGGTAAATACGTATTTCGTATTGGCCAGAAACCTGCGGAATAAACTTAACATTGGCCTTTCCGCCTGAAAAATCAACTTCTTTGGTTTGTGCAAGTTTTTCCTGCCGTTTGGAATTATAACGGATAACCCCATTAGTTTTTTCAACAACAGTCTGGTATTCTATGCGATAAATGTCTATCGTTGCCCGGGCTTTGTTCTGAATTTTGCCATCGGTGTTCACTGCTACCAATGGGATAGTCATTGGCACGTGCGTACCAACATAATAATCTGGCATGCCAATACCAAAAAAGGTCTCCTGTGTAAACACATCAAAACGTTTCATACGGTTGAGCGGCCGACCCGTTTCGTCGAAAACTGTTACAAAAACTTTTCCTTCCAATACGCCCATATCCTTATACGTAGACGGAATCTCAAAGTTTTGTGTACCTATCCCGTTTTCATTGGTTATTCCCTGACGCAAATCATTATTGAATTTTGTATCGTTCTGAATATCAAAAGAATAGTTTTCAAAACCCTTTGCTGTAAATACTTTTCTTTTCAGACTGAAATCCATTTCATAATTTCGATTGGATGCCGGAGGTCCGAAAAGATTCGTGGCAACAGCCTGCACAGAAACCACTTCACCCGAACGATAAGTATCTTTAGCAGTTAAATCTACTTTGATGCGGTCAGGCATGAACTCTTCGATACTGATTGATTTTGAAGTGAGCAATACATCATTGCCATTATATACTTCAATTGAATAATTGCCTGTTACAGCTGCACGGTCAAGCGGAATGGCAGTATCAACTGCTCCCTGTGCATTGGTATTTTTAAGGAACGATTTAAACTCCCGGCCATTTGGCAGAAGCAACTTAATCTTCAAGGGTACTTCATCCGCCGAAGCCCATTTGCTGTCTCTTACAACTGTATTGAAATGTATGGTTTCTCCGGGGCGATAGATGTCGCGGTCGCCATACACAAAGGCATCATAACCACTGGCATTGGCTCGCTTACCATCTACCTCAAAGCGGGATGTTTCAACCTGAGTATCTTCCAGAAGCATATAATTAAAGTCATCGTCTGTGCGGACTGTAATCAAAGCTACCTTGAAATTCGATGCTTTTTCCAGTAATTTCTCAAAAATCACTATCCCTTTGCTATCTGTTTTTAAGGTTTCCATCACCTGATTATTCGAACTAATCAGGTTTACCTCTACATCACCCAGGGCCTTTGCATCAATAATCGAATTCACAAAAACCATCACTTCGTTGCCATCATCAGATTTCTTGGCAATAATGCCTATATCAGATACCGATACCAGTTTACTGGCATTGAAATAATACTCATCGTTTGAGTTCAGATTAACGAGATACACTCCCCTTAATTTGCTTTGGTCGGGCAAAGGCATATTCAAGACCGAAGTGCCGTGGACTTTAGGCAGATTACCGGTTTCGATAGTTCTGTCCATCAACACATCACTATAAAATCCCTGCCCGTCGTCATTATAGGTGAAGCCATTAGGTCCATTGTTTTCGCCGTCATCATAATAATCTTCGTAGCGGTTATTACGCAAATACGACAAGATATTGTTTTCGTATACTTTCAACACCTTAACCTTCACTTTAGGAATATTAGTGATTCTGACCCCTATATTCCTGCTACCCTTAGACGAAAGATACAATCCCTTTTTGGTGATAAATTCAAGGCTGGCGGGCATTTCACCAAAGAACAAATCTTTGGTATAAGCGCCATCCAGTTTTGCACCTAATGTACCGCGAAGATTATCTTTAATAGTGAGCGTATAAGCATCAGTCGTAGTAAAAAAGCCCTTAATAATAAAGCCATTTTCGGTTACTTCGGTTTGGGTCTGTACCGCAGGTTCAATTGTATAGGTGTCTTTCAGTTTATCGTCGGTAATCTGTTGGGTAGTAATTACTTTCACATAGCCCTGATTACCCTCAAAACCTGTTTCTATATCAACAACCTTTACATCATAAGGTGATGGTATAACCCCGTCTAAAGTATATGCTTGCAAAGTACTTGCTCCCCCACCCGTCATTTTTACACCTTTCTCAATACTGGCTGTAAGTGGGATTTCGTCTTTCGAAGATGCCACATCATTCAAAGCCAAAAGTATCTTGTTATCATTGCCTGTATTATTCACAATGAAATTCTTATCGGTTTCCTTAACTTTTAGCTTTACCAGACTATTCAATTCATTTTTCTGAACCGGATAATTAAAATCAATCTTCACTTTGGCTGTTGGCTTGCCATCGGCACCCTTCATCCAGTAAGTTTCTATCTTTTTCGGCTGTAAGTAAGGTGTATGAAACTCCACCGATTCATTATCCAGACTA
>CALRLS020000053.1:0-16669 GCA_943368815.1 Cyanobium sp. NIES-981 | reverse complement strand
AGCGAATAATAAAAATCACCTCATTCAAATCACTCACTAATTCACCGCAGCGGCGGCCGCTCATTCACTCAATCACTAAATTCCCTACTCACTCCGCAGGCTTTTTACCGGATTCACCAATGCTGCTTTGATTGCCTGAAAGCTCACCGATATTAGTACTATTACAATTGCCGACACAAGTGTCAGGATAAATACACCTGCGCCAAGCACAATCCTGTAACTAAAGCCTTGCAGCCATTGCTCCATTACGTACCAGCCTATCGGTGCGCCAATTGCAAAGGCAATCAGCAGGAGGCGCACAAAATCTTTGGTCAGCAATTGCACCACGCTTAATATTGGTGCGCCCAGGGCCTTGCGGATACCGATTTCTTTGGTACGTTGCTGTGCAGTATAAGCTGCCAGACCAAATAGACCCAGACAGGCAATAAAAATAGTGAGTCCTGTAAAGAGACCCGTTAAAGCACCTGTACGTTGCTCGTCGGCGAATTTACTTTTGTATGAATCATCGGCAAAGTTGTATTCAAACGGATATGCCGGATTATATTTGGCAAATATTCGTTCTATATTTTCCAGATTCTCCGCCTTTGGTTTATTGTTGTTCAATCGGATACTAAGCCATTTTTTAGCGGCTGTCCCTCCCGGCCCTTCAATCAATATCGGATTAACAGGGTCATAAGGCGAAGCAAAAATGAAATCTTTTACCACCCCTACCACATGCCAGTCTGCATTCTGAATACGAACCGTCGTACCGATAGGGCTTTTCAGGTTCATCTTTTTTACCGCAGCTTCGTTCAGCATTACAGCATTAGAATCAGTGCGGTATTTATTAATATCTATCTCTCTTCCTGCTACCAGGCTGGTGCCTGTGGTTTTCAGAAAATTGGAATCGGTGCCGAATTTATCAAATTCCACATCTTTATCAGCTTGTGTACTACCCGGCCATGTCACCCCCCATTGACGTGTATTAATTTCAGTTAACGGCCCCAGGGATTTACTCATGGCTACAACAGCCCCGCTTTGCATCAGTTCGGCTTGGAGAGCTGTGTAGTGACCAGGCAAATCGCCTGATAGATAGGTAAAAAGTAAATTATTCTGGTCGTAGCCATTATTCCTTGTTTGCGCATGGTCAATCTGCCTGTTAATAATGAGCGTGGCCAGAATAAGCACAATGGCAAAAGTAAATTGCACTACCACCAATACTTTGCGAGGAGTAAAGGCCGCTCTTTGCCCGCTTATTGCCCCTTTCAGCACTTTGATAGGCTGGAAATTTGCCAGGAAAAACGCCGGATAAAATCCTGCCAGCAAACCTGTAAATAATAAAACACCCAATGCCGACAACCAGAAGTAGCCGGATGTAAAAGCGAGCGAAAGCGTTTTACCTGTCAGTTGATTGAAGAAAGGCAATGCCAGCAGCACAATCAAAAGGGCTACTACACCAGCCATAAAAGTAAGCAAGACCGACTCACCGATAAACTGCAAAACCAGCGATACTTTCTGTGCCCCTGCTACTTTTCTGACACCTACTTCTTTGGCTCTTTTCTCGCTTCGGGCTGTGCTCAGGTTAATAAAATTGACGGCTGCAATCAAAAGAATAAAGATAGCTATTAAGCCGAACAAACGGACTGTTACAATTCGTCCCTCAACCAGTTCTCCGTTTTCCTGTTTTGAATAAAGGTGCCATTTACCAGCCGGGTGCAGCATAATCTGGCGGTTCTTTACATCCTCAATAATACCTTTCAGGTGTTCTGCAGTTACCTTTTTAATTTTCTGATTTACTACTGCTTCATCGGCGTGTTCTTTTAATAAAACATAGGTATAATCATTGTTTGATTCCCAGGCATCGGAACCCCAGCTTAAAGTCACAAAGTAATTGTAGGGCATAAAATAGGATACATCACTGAACTTGCTGTTATCAGGTATATTTTCTAATACTCCTGTTACTGCAAAGCTTTCTTTATTATCAACCTGCACTACCTTACCAACTGCCAGTGAAGTACCAAATAATTTTTCGGCTAATGCTTCTGTAATCACAATCCCGTTGTTACCGGTCAACGCACTTTGCACATTACCTGATTTAAGTGGAAAATCGAATAAACTCAGGAACGAAGGATCAACAAAAGCGCCATTTGCGTTCATTTTTGTATCTCCTACACTTAATGTAAATCCGGTTGGCCTGAATCTTGACGTTTCTTCTATTTCTGCATAGTTCTGTTTCAAAGCCGGCCCTAATGGTCGTGGTGTCGACCCCCAAACTGAAGGTGTACCACTAAAAATATCCTTATTATATACCTGATACAGTCGGTCGGTTTTGCTGTAAAAGCGGTCGTACTGCAATTCATTTTGTATCCAGAGAATAATGAGAGCGCAGGCTGCAATACCCACTGCCAAACCTGAAATATTGATAAACACATAGCCTTTGGCACGCATCAGGTTACGAAAAGCGATTTTGATATAATTTTGTAACATAACAATGTTTATTAATGAGTAATAATTATTGATAGATTCAGCATTTCCTGCCAATCGACGTTTCAGATAATAAGGCCTGCAAAACCGTAGCACCTCCCATACATACAGCCATCGGGCTTTTGCCAGACCCACTTCTTCCACCTGCACCTCAAATTGTTCGTGCATATCTCCTTGCAGTTCTTCTGCCAGGTCAGACGGAAGAAAAAGCCTCAGGAGTTTATCTGCCCATTTGGGGGGCGAGGGGTTGGTCATTTTACTAGTTTTATTTTGTCTGAACTTTGACTCAAAGCGGTGTCCGCTCATTTGGTGATTACACTGATTAAATGATAAAAGGTTACAAAATATTTTTATCGGATTAACAGAATCATAGTTCAAGGTAGGTTTCACTGCGAGCTTGAAGCGACCGTCGCCCGGCTCATGCCACAATTTTATATTTTCTGTTTTTCCCCTTGCTTAACCGTGCCACGCGCTTTTGCGGATGAGTATACGCGTGACACGGAAGCCTTTTACATTTTTCTGTTTTCCATTTTACATTTTTCTGTTTAAAAAAAGCCCCAAGCCCTCTGCCCCTACTCACTCCGCAGGCTCTTCACCGGATTTGACATGGCTGCCCGGATAGATTGGAAACTGACTGTAAAGAAGGCAATCAATATCGCAGCAAGAGCAGTTATAACAAATGTCCATACACTTATATCAACCCTGTAAGCATAGCCTTTTAGCCATTCATCCATAGCATAATATGCCACAGGAAAGGCAAATACAAACGATAATCCGACCAGTTTCATAAAATCGGATGAGAGTAATTGAACCACACTGCCTACGGATGCTCCCAGAACTTTTCTGATACCAATTTCTTTGGTGCGTCTTTCGGCTGTCAGGGTTGCCAGACCAAAGAGCCCTATACATGAAATGAAAATGGTAAGAATAGCGCCAAAAAGCATTATCTGTCTCCACTTGGCCTCTGAGGCATAATTGGCCTGATTTACCTCATCCATAAAGAGGTATTTATAAGAATTAAGCGGAAAAAGCTTTTTGAAAGTCTTCTCAATATGCCTTAAACTGGCGGTTTCTGAATTTGGCTTGACCTTTACAAATACCTTCCCATAATCGCTTTGGGGTCTCATGTCGAATAACTGCGGCTTTATTTCATATTTCAATGCCTGAAAATGAAAGTCTTTCACCACTCCAATCACCCGTAAGTCCTCACCATCTTCCTGTCCGAAATGCACTATCTGCCCTATCGGATTTTTCCAGTTGGCTTTTTTTACAAATGATTCGTTTACCAATACCGATTGCGTTGAATCAGCCGGAAAATCTTTAGAAAAATTACGGCCTGCTATGACCGGAATCTTTAGCATAGAAACGTAATCTTCATCTATCGTTTCGTAGGCAAAATTGATAGACTCATCTCCATTCACTTTCACCGACTGACCGGAAAAGCCGCTATTCTTGGCTGCAACTGATAGAATATCGGGGTTCTTCAATAGTTCTTCTTTCAATAATCCGGCTTCTTTGCGGGTCAGATTAGATTTCCCAACGCTGATAAGATGTGAGTCGTCGTAACCCAGATCTTTTTCAGTCAGATAATTCAGTTGAGAGAATATCGTCATAGTGCCGATTATCATCACTGAGGCAAGGGTAAACTGCACAACAACCAGCGTTTTTTGCAGATAGTTTTTACCCGATAAACGGAAGCGCTGATACAAAGTCTGCACAGGACTATAATTAGACAGCACCAATGCCGGATAGAATCCTGCCAATAGACCTGTTATGAGAAAAAGCACGAAATAAGCCAGAATCAACTGCTTATCGAACAGATAGTTCAACGAAAGTACCTTATTGGCCAGTTGATTGAAGGTAGGCAATACCAACCAGACCAATAAAACAGCCAGTGCAAAGGCACAGATACAGAGCATGAATGATTCGCCCAGAAATTGAAATACCAATTGTGTTCTGCCACCGCCAACTACTTTTCTCACACCAATTTCTTTGGCACGTTTGATAGACCGGGCAATAGTAAGATTCACAAAATTGATGCATGCAATGAGCAGGATAAACAGTGCAATGCCGGATAAAATATAAGAGTAGGCAGGGGTGCTTTTATCCTCCAGTCCATAATCAGCAGTAAAATCCTCGTTGAGGTGCATATCAGTAAAAGCCTGCAGATTATAAACCCATTTCTCATTCATTTCATACTTTTGGGCAACCATCTTGATAGCATCCTTGGCTTCTGTCTCATACACACGGTTCATTTTATCAATTACCGAAGACGGACTGGCTTTAGGATTCAATAAAACAAAGGTGTTCAATGATGTATTAAACCAGTTTTCGCCATCATCCATCTGGCTTTTATCAACTATTAGCGGAAGAAGCACCTCAAATTTGATGGATGAGTTCTGCGGTGAATTTCTGACAACCCCTGTTACCGTATGAGGTTTAAACTCATTGTCATCTTTCAGATATAGTATTTTCCCCAGGGCATTGGTAGTACCAAAACTTTTCTCTGCAATACTCTCCGAAATCACCACCGATTCAGGTCGGAGCAATGCAGTAGTGGGGTTACCGACTATCATCGGAAACGAGAACATACGAAAGAAATCGGGGTCTGTCTGGAATATTGCCTGACTAACAATCTCATTGTTTATTTTTATATCTCTTATTCCTCCCTCATACCTTACGTACGATTCTATTTCCGGCAATGCAGAAGTGAATTTAGGGCCTTGTAAATATCCTGTAAGGCCAGCCTGATAATTCAAACTTCCGCCGGGCAATATTGACTGATAGGTAATCCTGTAGAGATTCGGATTATTGGCATGAAATCGGTCGTAGCTCACTTCATCTTTGGTATAAAGCAGAATCAGCATGGCTGCTGCCAGACCAATACTGAGGCCAATGATATTAATGGCTGAATAGGCTTTGTTATTAACCAAAGTCCTGAAGGCGATTTTGAAATAGTTCTTAATCATAGACGGGTTCATTAAAAAGTAATACTTATTCATAGAATCTGTTTTTCCTGCTAATCGTCGTTTCAGATAATAAGGTCTGCAAAATCGCAACACCTCCCACACATACAGCCATCTGGCTTTGGTTAAACCCACTTCTTCCACCTTCACTTCAAACTGCTCGTGCATATCTCCTTGTAGTTCTTCTGCTAAATCATCAGGCAGAAAAACGCTGAGAAGTTTATCAGCCCATTTGGGTGGTGAGGGGTTGTCCTTGGTCTTCATAATCTTATGTTTATTGAGTGATTTAGTGATTGAGCGATTATAATCGCGAATGGTGAATTACAAATTAGCGAATAATAAAAATCACCTCATTCAAATCACTCACTAATTCACTCAATCACTAAATTCCCTACTCACTCCGAAGGCTTTTCACCGGGTTCATCAACGCAGCTTTAGTAGTCTGGAAACTGACAGTTAGTAATGCTATTAATAAGGCACCAGTGCCAGTTATCGCAAAAACCCACCATGATAAACTGATGCGATACGGGTAATTTTTTAACCAGTTACTTAGGAAATACCAGGCTGTAGGAGTGGCAATGATAAAGGAAATCAGCACTAATATCATAAAGTCTTTTGAAAGCAAGCCCCAGAGACTTATTACACTCGCACCCAAAACTTTACGTACACCAATTTCTTTGGCACGCTGCTCGGCAATAAAAGAGGTTAATCCGAATAAGCCAAGACATGAAATAAAAATGGCAAGACTGGCAATCAACAGTGTTAAATTACCGATAAGTTGCTCATATCTGAATTTCCTGGCGTATTCCACATCAGCAAACCGATAGTCAAATGGGAAAGCCGGATTATATTTTTCAAAGACCTTACCTATCTGAGCGATGGATTCGTCAGCCGATAAATAAGGGTTAATTCTGATATTCAGAAAATTGACTTCTTTGTCGAAAACAATTGTAAGAGGACGAATAGCCTGAAAAGGGGAATCCATCTGTATATCCGCTATTACACCGATTACGTGTTTAGGCTTTCCTTCAAACTTTAATAATTCGCCTATCGGGTTTTTCAGGTTCATTCTTTTTACTGCGGCTTCATTCAGAATAACAGCCGATGAATCGGAGAGAAATTGTGGAGAGAAATCCCGGCCCTGCAATAATTTTATACCCAGGGTCCGTATATAATCATAATTTGTTTCTATCCGGTTAAAAGGCACACCCTTGTCGGCTTCAGTAGAGTTTTTCCATTGCCACCCTATTCTATCACCCCAGATCTGAGTAGGCGGAGAGTTGGTCTTTGCCAAAGATACAGCCAAACCCTTAGTTACAAGTTCATGTCGAAGCGGTTCAAAATTCTTTATCAGGTCAGCCGAGGCATTAACCGAAATAAGTCCTTTGCTTGTAAAGCCTATAGGTCGGTTTTTACCATGTTCTATCTGTTGGTATACTACAGAGGTAGCTATAATCAAGGCAATTGAAAAACTAAATTGTATTACCACTAAGACCTTACGGGGTAGAGAACCATTTTTACCGGAATTCACAATGCCTTTCAGTATTCTGATAGGGTTAAATGATGAGAGATAAAGAGCCGGATAACTACCTGCTAATAAGCCGGTAAGACATGTAAATACTAAAGCTATACCCCAGAAAGCCGGATCGGCCCAAGGCAATTGCATGTTTTTCTGAGTCAGCGTATTAAAGTATCGCAAAGAAACAAAACTAATCAACAAAGCCACTATCAACGACAAAACTGCAAGCATGAAAGACTCTGACAGAAACTGACCAATCAACTGTTTTCGTAATGAACCCATTACCTTGCGAACGCCTACCTCTTTGGCTCTTTTTTCAGAACGCGCTGTACTCAAATTCATAAAATTAATACAGGCAATGACCAGAATAAAAAAACCGATAAGGGCAAACAGCATTACATATCTGATAAACCCTCCTGTATTTTTGCCATTAGCAAAGTCGGAATAAAGCCGCCAGTCGGACATAGGATGGATGAATACTTCAGGTTTTACACTCGTGCGCTGCAATGAATTAGCTCCCGCATGACGAAGTATTTCATCTTTTATTTTAACATTTACTTTGTCCGGATCGACACCATTTTTCAATTGCGCATATATCAGAAACACGTTATAATCCCAATGGTCTTTGGTTAGGTTAATTACATCAGGATTAAAGGTCTTTATCAGATCCCAGGGCATAAGGAAGTCAAACTGAAAGCTGGCGTTGGCAGGTTGTCCGGCTACCACTGCCGCTACTTTTACATCAATTTTATTATCTACCCTCACAATCTTCCCGATAGGGTCATTATTTCCGAAAAGGTCTTGTGCTGTCTCCTCAGTCAATACAATATTATTCAGCCCTTTCAACGGGTCTTTCTCCCCTTTCAAAATTTTCAGAGAAAACATATCAATTGCTTTGTTGCCTATAAGGCTTCCCTGCTTCTGAATCCTTTTTTCACCAACAGCTAGTACTCTTTCAGCACCGTAGTCGCAAATAGCTACTGCTTCAAAATCAGGATAATTATGTTGCAATGCATCTTCCATAGGTAGTGGTGATGCTTCAATGGTGTATCTCACGTCTGAATAAGTCTGATGAGACATTATTTTGTAAAGGCTATTATAATTGACGTGATGCTTATTGGCTGACAGCTCATCCTGCATCCAGATGCCTATCAGTATTGTTACGGCCATGCCCATTGCCAGCCCACTTATATTAATGGCCGAATAGGTTTTATTTTTAGCAAAGTTGCGCCAGGCAATTTTGAAATAGTTTTTCAACATCGTTATATTCATTAAAGAACTTCCAATAGAATTATTATCTGTTTTTTTCATCAATCGGCGCTTTAAATAATAAGGCCTGCAAAACCGTAGCACTTCCCATACATACAGCCATCTGGCTTTTGCCAGACCGACCTCTTCCACCTGCACCTCAAACTGCTCGCGCATATCTCCTTGTAGTTCTTCTGCCAGGTCGGGCGGAAGCATTGCCATGAGCAATTTATCAGCCCATTTGGGTGGTGATATGTTTGGGGGTTGTGTCATTTGTTTTTTATTTCAGGACTTTTCTGTCTGAACTTTGATTTAGCTGATTGACCTGATTTAACTGATTTTTTTTATTTAATTTTATGATATATATGATTTCTAATCAGATACTACTAATCAGTAAAATCATAAAATCAGGTAAATCAGAGTTCAGACAACACCACGAGCTAGAAGCTCGCGCCACAGAAATCCCTCCGCTATCACTCACTCTTCAAACTCTTAACCGGATTCATGGTGGCGGCTCTGATGGCCTGATAGCTTACGGTCAATAAAGCCACTGAAACCGTAAATGCTCCTGCCACTGCAAAGACCCACCATTCTATATCAATATGGAAGGCGAAATCCTGTAGCCATTTCCGCATCAGATAATAAGCAATCGGAAATGCCAGTACCATTGCCACGGCAACCAATACTATAAACTCTCTGGTCAGCAAGGCATAAACACTTTGTATACTGGCACCCAGCACTTTTCTGATACCAATCTCTTTGGTGCGTAGCTCCACCGCATACAATACCAGACCCAACAAGCCTAAAGAAGCTATCAGAATAGCCAGAGCCGCAAAACTTGTGGCTATTTTGCCTGTCTTCTGGTCTGTTTCATACTGACGGTTGAAGTCTTCATCCATAAAGCTATAGCTCAGCGCCAGCTCCGGTACACGTGCTTTCCATCTGGATTCTATCTGACTGATTAAACCTTTGAAATCTTGAGAAGCGACTTTCAATGAAATACTACCCGCCGATTTGCCGTATACCAATGAGAGCGGTGTAATTTCTTCACGAAGGTTACTGAAATTGAAATTTTTACATATGCCTATTACTGTAAGAGCACCGATTTTGGTTGGTTTAAGACTTACGATGGTATAAATCTGCTTACCCAAAATGGCATCACCACCAAATTTCCTGGCAGCTGTTTCGTTCAGAATGATGGCCGCCGAATCTGTACCAAAGTCTTTAGAAAAGTTGCGGCCTTTCAGCATTTTTATTCCTAAAGTATTTATATAATCTTCATCAACATACCAGTTCTGCATTGATACCGAGCCATTAACATCAGCAGTTGGTGTATTAAAGAAAGTATCGTTTGAACGGTAATTATTAACTGGTAGAAAATCGCTTACAGAGGCGTTTTGGATACCTGATATACTTAATAACTCCTTCTTGAAACTCTCGGTCTGGCTGCCTAATGACCCTATATTCTGCAATATCAATACCTGATTTCTGCTAAAACCCAGATCTTTGTTTTTGATAAAGTCCAGCTGACGATAAATGACAATAGTACCGACCAGCAATATGATAGTAATGCTGAATTGGAACACCACCAGAGAATTACGGAACCAGCCCGACTTGAAGCCTTTGGTGAGTTTGCCTTTTAATACCTGGCCAGGCACAAATGAAGAGATAAAAAAGGCAGGATACGCACCCGAAAACAAGGATAACAAAGCCATTAATACCAACGAAGATAGCATAAGCTGAGGCCTGAGAATGTCGGAAAAAGACAGAGATTTGCTGGCCAACTCGTTGAAGACCGGCAAAAGCACAAACAACAAGACAAACGATATGAATAGCGCTAAAAAAGACAAGGCAAAAGATTCTGCCAGAAACTGGCTGACAATGCTGAGTTTTGTACTTCCCATCACTTTGCGCATACCCACTTCTTTAGCCCGGTTGGTGGCAACCGCTGTAGACAGATTGGTATAATTAAAACTTGCCAGCAACAATATCAGAAAGCCAATCACCGAAAAAATATACACATTATCCGGATTACCGTTGCCATCAAGTTCTGCTATTTTATGAGATTTCAGATGTATATCAGTCAATGGCATCAAACTGATATTAGCCAGCCCACCGCCCTTTAAGAAATCACCAAGCGTCTGGTTAATTACTGCTTTTAGCTCTAATCCTAGTCTTTCATGGTTCATTTTATACATTTTGCTTTGCAAAACGGCAAGATTGGCATCTTTTCGAAGCAGCAGGTAGGTATTAAAGTTTTGGTTCAACCAGGTATTTTGCTTGCTTGATTCATCATTTGACATCGGCACAAAGGCCTGAAAATTAAAATGAGTCTGCTTAGGTATATCAGCAATGACTGCCGTAACCTTAAATGTCTTTCTGTCAGAAACAAAACTCCGGCCAACTATGTCGGTGCTATTATACAATTGAATGGCAGTTTTTTCAGTCAATACTATTGCATTCGGTTCGTTTAAGGCTGTCGCCGGATTACCCGACAGCACTTTAAAACTGAATATCTGCAAAAGTGTAGAATCGGCATAAGCTACTCTATCGACTGTCAGATTCTGTCCTTCTTTTTTGAATAAAAGGCTACCCAACCACCGCAATCGGGTATAATTTTCTATTTCAGGAAAAGAATTCTTGAAAACAGAGCCCATAATAGGCGAGCTCACTGCCAGATTAGCGTGATTACCACTAAATTTGAGTTCGTTATCAATGCGGTAAATTCTATCAGCTTTTTCGTGGTATCGGTCGTAGCTCAGTTCATCATTCACATATAAAAATATCAGGAGGCAGGTTGTTAGGCCTACTACCAGACCAAAGAGATTGATAGACCCGAAGGTTTTGTTTTTAAGGAGGTTTCTCCAGGCGATTTTGAGGTAATTGCTTATCATATAGGGGTTTATTAAAAAGTACCACTTATTCATAGTATCAGCTTGCGCTGACAAACGACGTTTCAGAAAATAAGGTCGACAGAATTTTAATGCTTCCAGCGTATACAAGCGCCGGGCTTTTGCCAGCCCCAGTTCCTCTACCTGCCACTCAAACTGCTCGTGCATATCACCTTGCAATTCTTCAAACAAATCATGTGGAAGCACTGCTGCCAGCAGTCTGTCAGCCCACCGGGGCGGAGAAAGTCTTGAAGGGTTTTGCTTTTTCATAATTTATTTAAGGAATTGTCGATTTTCAATTGCAGAATGTCGAATGAAGAATTAATTAATTCGACATTCTGCATCGCAACGAACCGTTCGACATTCGTTTTTTTTCTCAATTCGACAATCTGCAATCGACATTCGACAATTTTCAAGAAAATGATAATTTCGGAATCGCGCTCCATAGTTCGTTGCGTACCTGACGCATTTCATCAACTGTGCGTTTACCCAATGCTGATATACTGAATAATCTTTTTCGTCTGCCACCACGCTCGTTAGTAGCTCCGCCCAATGCCGATTTCACGAAGCCCTTTTCTTCTAATCGGTATAAGGCAATGTGTACGCCGCTCAGACTAATGGTGCGGTCGGTACGTTTTTTTAATTCGGCAGCAATCGTAACGCCATAAGCGCCACCGTCAAGCACTGCCACGGTCAGCAAAACCAGTTCCTCAAATTCTCCTAAGTAGGGTCGTCCCATAATCGTATCTGTATTTAATCAGGTTATTTCATTATTATTTGCTAAACAAATCAGGCCGGGTAATCATCGGGTCTTACCCTTTTTATCAGAAAGCAAAGCAAAGATGTATTTGATTGTTATTTGTTAAACAAATGAAGTGCCAAGTAAAAATGGCGGACTATGGAAAAGGCAATTTGCAGAATATTATTTGGTGACAACCCCACCCTAAGCGGGCCGCCCCAACCCTCCCCAACAGTGGGGAAGGGAATAAAAAGCCCCTCTGTCCATTATTGGCTACTGTGTACCCACAAGTTTTAGTTTTAAAATTTCCCCTCCTTTTTTTATGGAGGGGTGCCTTTTTCCCTGACATCGTCGGGAAAAAGGCGGGGTGGTTCGGGGGCTGTAAAGTCCTTTTGAATCAACTTTACATACCTTTTAACCACCCCCCCCAGAATAAACGATGAAAAATCGTTTATTCTGGGGTACTCCTCCTTGAAAAGGAGCGGACGCCGCGGGAGAAACTTCTCAAAACACATTTGTGGGTACACAGTAGCCATTATTGGGGAATGAGGTTGGGGAGTGGGGTTGAATTATACCAAATAATATTTGGTTAGTCTATTTTAACCAAAATCTCATCAGGCACCCAAAAGTGTCCGAAATCGTACACCTGGTTGTCCGTTTTTGGGCGGAGGGGAAGGAGCCTGACAGATACAATTGATAGCCAGGCCGGAACACCAATAACGCCGATAAATAAAAATGGCACCATATATTACAATGAAATTTGTATTTCCGCTAACTTGCTTAATATACACATTTAAACAATTTAGCTATGACAAAACTTCGGACTATTCTTCTTTTGCTTTGCTCATTTACGATGAGTTTGAGAACATTCTCGCAGAATGTAACTATTACCCCCGATGGCATTACACCTGCTCTTTCAGGCTCCTATCAACGATTGACTTATGATGCCATCGTTGCTCTCCCCTCTCCAAATGATGGTGATATTGCTTATGATGTAACTTTTAAATGTATGCGCTTATACAATGGTACCAAGTGGGTGAGGCTTGTTAGCGATGATGATTTGAATTTGCCGTCTACAACAGCATGGTCAGGTGGCTCACCACAAGAAGATGCCGGACATGCAATAGCCACAGATAGTAGCGGAAATGTATTTATAACCGGACATTTCAGTGGAACTGCTACCTTCGGTGATACATCTGCTATAAGTAGTGGATATTGGGATATTTTTGTTGCAAAATATAACAATACAGGATCTTTGCAATGGGTACAAACAGCAGGAGGAGCCAATAATGACGTTTCTAATTGTATAGCTATTGATAAAAATGGAGATGTTGTCATAGCCGGATATTTTTATATTTCGTGTACTTTTGACAGTACTACGCTTACATCTGCGGGCAAAGCAGATATTTTTATTGCCAAGTACAGTAATAATGGAACATTAATCTGGGTTGATAACGAAGGCGGTACAGAGATAGATGCTGCCAGTAGCATTGCACTTGACAGTACCGATAATATATATATTACCGGTTATTACAGTGCTTCTGCTACATTTGGAACAAGAACAATCCCCAATGCAGGCAGACCAGATGTGTTTTTCGCAAAATATAATACAAACGGGACTTTGCAAGAGTTAGTCTGGTTAGGATCTTCAGGTAGTGAAGCAGGCAAAGGAATTACTGTTGACAAAACAGGGGCTATCTACGTAACCGGATATTACGGAAGTTCAACGATATCTTTCGACAATTTCACACTAACGCAAATGGGTACTTATGATATTTTTATTGCCAAGTATGATCCGGTTCTCAACGGATGGGCATGGGCAACAAACGCAGGTGGTACCGCAGATGATAGAGGAAATGGTATTGCTGTGGATAACAACGGTAGTTTATATGTTACCGGATTTTTCGGAGATACTTCAACTTTTGGCAGTACTTCTTCATTGACAAGTATGGGCAACGGTGATACTTTTATCGCCAAATATGATACTAACGGTAATTTGATATGGGCAAAAAATTCCGGAAGTATTAATGACGAATCAGGTAACAGTGTATCAGTTGATTCTGATAGGAATATTTACATAACAGGTTATTTTAATGACACTGCCTCATTCGACAATATATCTGTTACAAGTGCGGGGGATATTGACATTTATATTGCCAAATACAATAGTGCGGGAGTTATTCAATGGGTACAAAGATATGGAGGTGTTTATGGAGACAAAGGTATAGGTATTACTGTAGATAATGCGAACAATATCTATATGACTGGTGCCTTTCAACTTTCAGCTAAATTTGGTAGTAAGAATCTCACCAGTGCAGGCCAAACAGACATCTTCGTGACTAGAATAAAAGAATAAATCCCAACGATCTGGTGTGCCACACCCCTATATGCGGACAAGTATAGGGGTGGCACACCTACCATTTTTTCGCACTCCCCCCCTCTTTACATCCTTTTACATCTTTTTACACAATTGGCTTGGCACGAATGCTTACATTTATGTCTGAAATATATCGCAGAGAAGCGTGATTAAACAACAGCAGCATGAAAGAAGCAAATAGCCAACAAGGGGCAAAAGCATTGGTACAAAAATCCACTAATAGGATACTTACATTAAAGCATTCGTTTGTTTTAATGTGTTTAATTTTAGTCTATGGGCAGGCATATAGTCAGACAATTCCTGTGCTTTCCTCATCGGACAAAATGATTAAACCGCCTTCGACCAATTCCTATACCAGTGTGCGTTGCACTTTGCAGGATAAAGCAGGGAATTTGTGGTTTGCCACAACCGGAGCGGGTGTCTATCGTTATGACGGTAAATCATTCACCAACTTCACTGAAAAAGATGGTCTCTTAAGCAGAGTGGTCTTTTGCATCATAGAAGACAAGGCCGGAAATATCTGGGCCGGAACCGATAATGGTGTTTATCGTTATAACGGAAAGAGATTCAGTCATTTTCCGCTTCGCGGCATTGATAATACTAATTACAACTTTTTCCACAAACCGCCTCTGCTTAGTGCTTCTCTTAAAATTGTTCAACAGGCAAATCCTGTTTATACCATGATTTCGGATAAAATCGGCAATATATGGTTTGGTACGGGTAAATACGGTCTGGTAAAGTATAACGGTCAATCATTTACTAATTTCAACTATCATGGCGGACAATGGAAGATGGTACCAAAAGACAGCGTTATTTTCGACGATGAATACTATAGACAATCCGTTCAGAATCTGCTTGAAGACAGCAAAGGCAATATCTGGTTTAGTTCAATGTCATACGGTATACATCGGTACGATGGAAAAACCATTACGAAGTTTGTAACCGACAAGCCCACAAAAGGTGGAGCTTTTTATATGACAGAAGATAAAAAAGGCAAAATATGGTTTGCAACATATGAGAATGGCGTATATAGTTATGATGGTGAATCCGTTGAAAATTTCACCAAAAAAGACGGATTATGTATGAATGGCGTCACTTCTATGCTGGCTGATTCTAAAGGGAATATGTGGTTTGGAACCACCTATGCCGACGAAAAGGGCAGAACACAGGGGTGTATCAATCGCTATGATGGCAAAAGCATCACTACGTTCCCGGTTGACGGCCTCGATAATAGCTCAATCTGGAATATTTTTGAAGACAAAAGCGGCAACATCTGGATCGGCGCCAGAAACGTAAGCCTTTATAAGTATGATGGCAGGACTATTACTGATTTTAGTGAGAAGGCTGCGAAGCAATAATTATAAGGATTAAAAAATTTCTTAATGGCTGTCTGATTTTCGGACAGCCCATTTTTGTTTAGTAACGGTTTGGAATCTTTATCTTTGCCCAATGACACCGATACGATCTACGCATGAAAAACCCCTTAAAACTCCTCTATCTTTCTAAAGGAATCCTGACAGTTTTGATATTTTTGGCCACCAGGCAATACCTGAAACACAAATTTCCCAGCAAAGAAGGCATGGATTTAGCCTTCCGGGTAATGCAAAGAAGCCGCCATATCTTTATTCTTTTATCCGGTCTGGTACTATCAGGCATAGGCATCTATTTTCAATACGCCCGTACCCGATTATTTGTTATGATACCATACCTGGCCTTCGCCCTGCTCTTTGCCGTTAATGCTCTGTTTATTTATGCTTTCTTTTATGAAGTATACGTTTCTTTTATTCCCAAAACTCCCATTATTCATTATGCTGCTTATTTGGTTTTGGGTGGGGTTGGGTTGAATTTTGTAGGGACGTTTAGAGGGGTGAGGTAGTATTTGTGATGCGAATGGCTTGGTTCATAGGTTATTAAAATATTAGTGCCTAAATCATGTAAAAATTTATTACAATTGAGTAGGAAAATCAGAAATACCTAACTAGCAACCTATCATATTTAATCCTTAGACAAGTAATTGTCAATCATTTACTGTCATTAGTCATCTAATTGTCAATTACAGACTGCCAATTGTAAAAAATATTATATCAAAAAATAGCTATTAATCAAGAAAACTACATACCTTTAAATAAATTTTCAATATAAATAGCATAAATAATAAATATATTATGGATGATAACACTACAAAAATTTTAACTGGACTATTTGCTCTACTCGTTGCTGTCGTCGGTTGGAGAGTCGTCGTGAACTTTCGTTCGAACTCTAGTAATAGTAATAAAGTAAAACAAAAGAATATTAAAACTAAGGGTGACGTTGCTGGTAGAGATATTAATAAAAAATAGATGAAATGCCTGAAACTACCAATAAAGTAGAACAAGATAATATTTCTGCAGGAAATGATGTTGCTGGTAGAGATATTAATAATGATAAAAGCATTCATATTTATCATTCTCATAATGAAGTATTACC